>NZ_JNCF01000004.1 GCF_000770585.1 Legionella norrlandica
AAAAAAGACCCCTTATGCGCTGCTCGGGTCTCTTAACCTATTAATTAATTTAAAATAACCCAGTTCGATATAAGCAAAGCCTCCGATTGTGTTTATGTCGAACGTTAATTAAGTAATAATTTTTCACAGATTGAAAAATACAGAGTTTCAAGTATGTCTAAATCTTTTAGCGAAACGCATTCATTCACTTGATGAATCGTGGCATTTACAGGTCCTAATTCTATGACTTCAACGCCGTAAGGTGCTATGAAGCGGCCATCAGAAGTACCTCCACTAGTTGAGAGCTCTGGATATTTCCCAGTATGCTCGAGCACCGCTTGTTTACAACTTTCCAATAAAGCTCCTTTATTAGTTAAGAAAGGTTCTCCATTTAATCGCCATTCTATGATTGGCGCTAGATTATGGTGTTTGAAAATATTGATCACCCTATTTTTTAATAGCTCTTCAGTCTGTTCAGTTGAATATCTAAAGTTTAAATGCAAGTTTAGTTCACCAGGAATAATATTGCCGGCATGACCACCAGAATGGATATATGTGATTTGCATTGAGGTGGGAGGAAAATAAACATTCCCTTTATCCCATTGAGTCGATGTTAATTCAGCTAAAATAGGGCTAATTTTATGAATGGGATTTTCCGCTAAATGAGGGTAGGCAACATGCCCTTGTCTCCCGTTTAAACTTATTCTGGCGCTTAGGGACCCACGTCTTCCGATTTTTATGACATCTCCAACCATTAGATTACTGGAAGGCTCACCTACCACACAATAATCAATGTGAATCCCTCGTTGCTCCAGTTTTTCCATCACATAGGGAGTGCCTAAATCAAACTCATCACCTTCTTCACCACTGGTGATAAGAAACCCTAGCCTACCTAAAAAAGAAGGGTAAGTTTTAATAAATCGTTCAGCCATATGCAACATACAAGCTAAGCTGCCTTTCATATCAGCAGTTCCGCGCCCATAGAGCATTCCATTCTTTTCTTCAAGAGTATAAGGATTAGTATCCCATTTTGTTAATTCTCCAACTGGGACCACATCCGTATGTCCGGCAAATACTAATAAAGGGCCAATTTTTCCGTAACTGGCAAAGAAATTGGATACTGGGCCATTATTCATTTTCCGACAAGTAAATCCTATTTGCTCCAAAAATTGAATCATATATTGCTGACACCCGGCATCTTCTGGACTAGTCGAAGGAAAACTAATGAGATCAGTTAAGATTTTTTTAATATTGGTCATATTAATTAGCTCTTAGTAATTCATTAATGCTTACTTTTTCACGAGTTTTCTCATCGACCTGCTTCACAATAACGGCACAATACAAACTATGGCTTCCATCATGGCTTGGCAAGCTGCCAGAGACCACAACTGAACCCGCCGGGACTCTTCCATAACTGGTTTCTCCAGTGAGGCGGTTATAGATTTTTGTACTTTGGCCAAGAAAAACCCCCATGGATATTACAGAGTTCTTTTCTACAATAACTCCTTCTACTATTTCAGAACGAGCGCCAATAAAACAATTATCCTCTATAATAGTTGGGTTTGCCTGAAGAGGTTCCAAAACGCCGCCGATGCCTGCTCCGCCAGACAAATGGACATTTTTACCTATTTGAGCACAAGATCCAACTGTTGCCCAGGTATCAACCATTACTCCGTCATCAATATAAGCTCCGATATTGACATAGGAAGGCATTAATATGGTATTTTTTGCAATATAGGCCCCACGACGGACAATAGCGTGAGGAACTATCCTTACTCCAGCTTGTTGGAATTGCTCATCATTGTAATTAGTATATTTTAGTGGGACCTTATCATAAAATTGGCAAAATCCTGAATTTATGATCTGATTAGGAAATAGTTTAAAAGATAACAACACCGCTTTTTTAATCCATTGGTGAACCACCCACTCGCCGTTTATTTTTTCAGCTACTCGGTATTGGCCATTATCGAGACCGGATAAAATCTCATTAACAGCAGTAATTAATTCGGTCGACGCAGTATTGATAGAGAGTGTTTGACGGTTTTCAAAAGCTTGTTCGATTAATATCTGAAGTGAATTCATTTTTTTATTCCTGTAAAGAAGCGATTAAATTATCTTTTACAGACCATTGTTCATTTAACCATTCTTTGAAAGCATTTTGTGCCTGAAGATCATGAGTAAAATTGGTCGATGTGAATTGTTGGGGGATAGGTAATTGTCGAATAATAATTTTTACTTTTTTAACTCGCTTACAAAGAAAATCCCAAAGAGAATGATTTTTTTCTCCATAAACAATAGTCACATCAATTAGGCTTTTGATTTGTTGTCCCATAGAATTAATGATAAAACTAATTCCCCCCGCTTTAGGTTTCAGTAAATAATTATAGGGGGATTGCTGCTTTTCTTTTTTTAACGTAGTAAAACGAGTTCCCTCTACAAAATTCATAATAGAGGCAGGAGTTCTTTTAAAAATTTCTACCGCTTTACGGGTTGATGCGAGATCTTTTCCTTGTTTATGTGGTTTTTTAGCTAAATATTCTTTACTGTAACGTTTCATAAAAGGACAGCCCATCGCCCACCAAGAAAAACCGAGCAAAGGAATCCATTTTAGTTGATCTTTAATAAAGAATTTTAAAACAGGAATTTTTCTATTAAATATACGTTGCAGAATAACAATATCCAACCAGCTTTGATGATTAGCAATAACAAGATACCAATCTTTTGGAGTTAAATTGCTTAACCCAGTGATTTCCCAATGTATTTTTTGTGCTTTATCAACATAGAAATTATTTATTCCACACCAAAATATGACAACCTTATCAATCATACGAGTGCAAAGAGACTGCCAATATTTATTGGGGAATAATTTTAATAATCCAATAAATAAGATAGGGATAAAACAAAGAGTAGTGGATAATATTAGAGCAAGAATAGCCACAATGCCATGAAGTTGCCCTCTTTTTTCTTTATTAATTTGCATGGAATACTTCTCCTATATACCTCTAGTGTCTGGGCAATTACCCATTTATTTTTGCATACACCTTGTGATTTGCCCGCAGGGCCTAGTTTGTTCCACATCACTGGATTCCGCGGACAGGCCGCGAGAAATAGATGAGTAGCGACTATCCCCTAACTTAATGCATACTCCAAATCAGCGCGCAAATCGTCAATGTACTCAATACCAACAGACAACCGTATAAACCCGTCTTCTATACCTAACGCTTTGCGTTGGTCAGCTGGTATGGAGGCATGAGTCATAATAGCAGGATGTTCAACTAAGCTTTCTACGCCGCCCAGACTCTCTGCCAAAGTAAATAATTCACAACGGGCTAAAAATCGCTTTGCCTCTTCTAGACCGCCTTTGAGAACCATTGATATCATACCACCAAAATCGTGCATTTGTTCTTTTGCTAGCAAATACTGAGGATGATTTGCTAATCCTGGGTAAATTACTTTCTGAATTTTAGGATGAGCGCTAAGCCAACTAGCCAAATGATTTGCATTTTCACAATGTCTTTCCATACGTAAAGAAAGCGTTTTTAAACTTCTTAGCACCAAGAAGCTGTCAAATGGGCCGGCAACAGCTCCACATGAGTTTTGCAAAAAGGCTATTTTGTCTGAAAGTATTGGGTTATCTCCTACCACAACGACACCACTGATAACGTCAGAATGTCCATTTAAATACTTGGTTGCTGAATGAATCACTATATCAAATCCTAGCTCAAGAGGGCGTTGAATCCATGGAGTTGCAAAGGTATTATCTGCCACACTAATTAGATTGTGTTTTTTGGCAATAGTCGCTATTTCTCTTAAATTGGCCAGTTTTAACATAGGATTAGAGGGGGTTTCTAGCCATATTAATTTGGTTTTAGGAGTGATGGCTGCTTCTAGATTCGCTAAATTCGACATATCCACAAAAGAAAATGATAAATTGGAGGTGCGCCTCTTTACCTTATCAAATAGACGGAACGTTCCTCCGTAGAGATCATCCATTGCAACCACATGATCCCCAGCATCTAATAAATCAATAATGGTATTAATAGCTGCCATACCTGAAGCAAATGCAAATCCTTTTTGGCCAGATTCAAGACTTGCAATGCATTCCTCATAAGCCTTTCTAGTTGGGTTTTGGGTTCTGGAATATTCATAGCCAAGGTGTTCCCCCGGGGCAATTTGTCTATAAGTGGAAGTAGCGTAAATGGGGGTCATAACCGCACCAGTGCTTTTACATGGTTCTTGACCTGCGTGAATTGCTCGTGTGTCGAAATGAGTTTTATGCATTTTTTATTCCTATAAAAAATATTTAAATTCAATAAGATACTAATATAAACCTGGAAAAATAGATCATAAATTATGCACATAGAACTTTTTTGCTAAAGTTCATAGTATAAGCGCCGATATTTTTAATAGGTCATTCTAGAGAGGGATGCATGCGTAGGCAAGAAATCAATTATGAAAAAGTTGCCAAGGCCGCAGAAAAAATAAAAAAAAGAGGCATAGAGCCGTCTGTAAATGAAATCCGTGATGAACTTGGGTTAGTAGGAAATCATCCTCAATTATCAATTTTGCTGGAGGAATGGTATCACAATCAACCTGAATTTAAACGTAAAAAGAATACTCCGTTGACTCAAAATATTAATTTAAACACGGATGAAATCCTTGAAAAAAATATAGAACTTGAAAAATCAATTTCTCTTCTTCGGGCAACACTGGAATCCACTGTGGATGGGATTATGATGGTTAATGGTCATGGAGCAGTAGTGGATTGGAATCAAAAATTTGTGGAAATGTGGCGAATTCCTTCTTATATGATGGAGTCAGGCAAAGAGAGTATCAGCTTCGAATACATACTCGAACAATTAGTAGATCCACAGTCCTTAATTGCCGATGTTCAATATCTTTATCAAAATCCTGAATGGCAAGGGGAGTTGCCTGAGCTTCATTTTAAGGATGGCCGGATATACGAACGATTTACTCAACCACAACGAGTTGGGTCACAAATTGTAGGGAGAGTATATAGCTTTCGCGATGTTACTCAAAAACGGATGGCTCTGGATGAGTTAAGGATACGTGAGCGAGCAATTGAAGCCAGTACGCATGGTGTAGTGATAATTGATGTAACCAAAAATGAGAATAAAGTAATTTATGTGAATAAAGCTTTTGAACTGATCACTGGCTATTTGGAACAACATGCTTTAGGTAAAAGCTTGATGACTTTGTTAGGCTCAAATTTAGAAGAGGTCAATAATAAGCGAATTGAACTTGCTATCCGAGAAAGTAAAGAAGAAACAATAGAGATGGAAAGTGTGAAACGCAATGGAGAGATGTTTTGGTGTGAAATAAGCGTTGCACCTGTTAAGGATTCTTTTGGCTATGTGAAGCATTACATCTGCATTTTGAATGACATCACGCAACGGCGTGATATGGAAAATCAATTATTGTTACAGGCAACCTATGATTCTCTAACCAACTTACCCAATCGTGTCCTATTAATAGATAGGGTTGAACAAGCTATCCTGCAAGCCAAAAAAAACAAGGCCATTTTAGCTTTTTTATTTTTAGATTTGGATCGATTTAAACTGACTAATGATACGTTAGGTCATAGCATGGGTGATAAACTATTGCAGGCGATTGCCAATCGATTATTAATTGTTACAGAAGATTTTGATACCGTTGCCAGGTTAGGGGGAGATGAATTTGTTATATTGCTGACTGATATAAACAGTATGCTGGAGGCAGAAACCATAGCACAAAATATTTTGAAAGCTATAGAAAAACCTATTCAAATCGATCAACATAGTTTAAAAATTACTGGTAGTTTGGGTATCAGCTTTTATCCTCGAGATGGCGATGATTATGAGTCGTTGATGAAGAGTGCGGATTTATCTATGTACCATGCAAAAGATACGGGAAGAAATGCTTACCGAGTTTATGAACCTGAGATGAACAGACGAGTTATTAGCCATATGCAACTAGATAATGCATTACGCGATGCCATAAAAAATGATGAATTATTTTTGGTGTATCAACCATTAATTGATTTAAAGCGTTCCGAAGTAGTGGGGTTTGAAGCTCTTATGCGGTGGCACAGCAAGATATTAGGGTTAGTCAGCCCTGCGGATTTTATCCCTATGGCTGAAGAAAATGGCATGATTCTAGAAATGGGTGAGTGGGTGATGAAGGAAGCGTGTTCACAGTTGAAACAGTGGCATAAAGCCGGTTTTAAAAACCTAAGTATGGCAGTGAATATTTCTGGAAGACAATTTAGACAAAATAACTTGCCTGAGGTTGTTGAGCGAGTATTAAAAACTACAGGTTTGCCCTCTCAGTATTTGGAACTTGAATTAACCGAAAGCTTGTTGATCGAGGACATTGAACATGTTGTGGATACTATGTATGCCTTAAAGGATATGGGGACAAGGCTTGTTATCGATGATTTTGGTACAGGATACTCCAGTTTGTCATATCTAAAACAATTTCCTGTAGATAAGCTCAAGATTGACCGCTCATTTATTAGCGAAATGGCATCCAATCAGAATGATGCCGCCATTACGAAAGCTATTATTAATTTGGGACATAGCTTAAATCTTCAGGTTCTTGCTGAGGGAGTTGAAAATGAACTCCAAAGAGATTTTATTATTTCTCATGGATGCGACTACGCCCAAGGATATTTTTATAAAGCCCCAGATACCGCGGAAAATATATTAGAATTTTTAAAAAATTCATCTGAATCAAAAATAAAATAATAGACTTCTTTCGAAACTCGTTGCCATGAGGGAATTGCATTTGTCAATGCGGTGCTCGAAACTCACGTATGGTGTATACCGTGGTTTGTACTCCGTTTCTACTCACACTCCCCTCAGATCAGCGAGTTTTGAAAGAAGTCTCATTAAATTATTCTAGTTTTGTTCAAAATAGGTACGATTTTTGCAGTGATTTTGCATTAGGCACTCAATAAAACGAGTAATTTTTATTCGGCATAATTTTTTTCATGCTGTTTTCGTGAAAGACAATTAATTGGGCAATATAAAAATTAAACGTAGGTCCAAAAATAAATAGTTGTATTCGTTTGATTTATAAAGGAGTAATCGATTGATAAAGCAGAGATTTTGCATAAATTGTAGATTTTGAATTAATGCAAGGAGTAAATGTTTTGAGGAGCAGAGTTTATATGAAGTAAATGAGCACAGGAGAAATGCTTGCAACAAAGCATACAAAACCTACAGGCTATGTAAGATCTTTAGCGCAGAAGAGAATGGGTTGGGAGGGTACATGAAACAGATTACCATAATTGGAGCTGGGCTAGCTGGAACTTTATGCGCATTGTATCTGGCTAGGCGAGGCTACAAAGTCGAATTGTTTGAATCAAGGCCAGACATTCGCAATAGCCCGATTGATTATGGTCGTTCCATTAATCTGGCTTTATCATGCAGAGGAATTACAGGCTTAAAAGCTATGGACCTAATGGACGAAGTTAATAAAATTATGGTCCCAATGAGAGCAAGAGCTATTCACGAGGCGAATGGTGAAGTGCATTATCAACCCTTTGGTCGACACAAGAATGAATACATTAACGCAATTTCTCGTGCTGACTTGAATTCTTTGCTGTTAAATAAAGCAGAATCATCGCCAAACATTAAATTATATTTTGATATGAAGTTAATCCACCTCGATATCCATAACAAAAGGATTAAATTTGAAACAAAAAATGGTGATTTAGTTGATATTTCCTATCATAGACTCATTGGGGCTGATGGAGCTCCTTCGCAGGTAAGAGATACATTGAAAAAAGAAGGGATTGTACAGGCAAGTAGAGATTTTTTATCACACAGCTATAAGGAGCTTTCAATTAGTAAAAAACATACAGTTGGTATGGCTAGGGAACATTTGCATTTATGGCCACGTGATTCATTTATGTTATTAGGCAATCCCAATCCTGATGACTCGATTACAGGCTCTTTATTTTTGGCCAATGAAGGCGAAGACAGTTTTGCGGAATTGAATAATGAAGATAAGTTACTTTCATTTTTTAAAAAGCAATTCTCAGATGCATATAAAGCTATGCCTAATTTGGTACAAGAATTTTTTGGTAATCCTATAGGGCATTTGAGCACTATAAAATGCTCCCCTTGGTACTATAAGGATGAATGTTTATTAATTGGTGATGCAGCTCATGGGATAATCCCTTTCTTTGGTCAAGGAATGAACAGTGCATTTGAAGATTGCCGTATTCTTTATGAATTATTAGATGAGTACGATGACGACTGGTCCAAGGTTATGTCTGTTTTCTACAGTCAAAGAAAGGTGAATACTGATGCCATAGCAGAAATGTCTATGGACAATTATCATGAAATTCACTCAGACATCCGAGATCCTAAATTTAACTTGCGAAAGCAGGTTGAGAGGGAGCTTATGTTGCGGTATCCGGAACATTATGTTTCCAAGCATGTTCTGGTGATGTTCACTAATACTCCCTATTCCCAGGCAATGGCTATAGGAGAATTGCAATCTAAGCTTTTAGAACAAATTTGTTTACCTATAACTGACATTAAGGAGTTAAATTGGCAAGAAGTAAAAAGACTATTACATGATTATGACAAAAAATTGGCGAAAATTGTTTGATTCAATATAGGCCATTAATTTTAAAAGGAATTAATTGTCAAAATTTTGTCGTTTTGTATGGATTCAGGGACTATTTTTTGTCGCTATCTGAGAATTTAGGGCGCAAATAACAAAAAATCCATGCAAAATTGGAACAAATAATATTCTTTTTGATTAAAAAATTGGCATAAGTCCTGCAAGTATAAATTTGTCAAAACAAAATTATATGGAGCCAGTTATGAAAACTATTCAAGCCTATATCGATTCAAAACAAAGTGAGTTTATGAATCATCCTTTCTTCAGCATATTAGAAGAACTAAATAGCATGGAAGAAATCAGTTATTTTGTTCCAGAATTAACCTTTTGGGCAATGACTTTTCAAGATATATTAAGAATTAATGAAGAAAAAGTAACAGATCCTTATTTAAAGAAGGTGGCACGGCATCATAGGTTAGAAGATGCAGGACATGATAAATGGTTTTTAAGTGATAAAAAATATATGGGTGAAAAATGCAATAATAAAGCATGTGGTCGCGATGACGTTGCCTGGCTATACAGCAAAGACTCTCAATTAGTACGTGATGCGGCCTATTCCATTATGTCGGAAATCTATAAGATAGATGATGAAAACTTAAATATTGTCTTACTCTTAACCTTAGAGTCATCAGGGCATGTATTTTTTGAGAAAGTCGTAAAACAAGTAAAAAAGACAGGTGAAGATAAAAATCTTCAATACTTCTCAAGTTCTCATCTGGAAGTCGAATTAGCCCATGCCTTATTCGAAGAAGAGATGGAAAGAAAAATTTATGCACGAAGATTGCCAATCAACACTCGTAGAGAAGCACTAAGAATGGTAGATCGTTGCTATGATGCGTTTAGCAAAATGTTCGATGGATTAATTCTTGCTTGTACTAAACGATTAGAATCTGCAAAAGAAAGGACTCAACATGACACTAAATCAGTGGGACTCAAAGAAAATCAAGCAGCATAAAAAGGAAACAGGACAAGCGTTGCTCAGTGATGAGCAATCGCTTGTTTTATTTAGTCAAGACTTTGGTAAACTAATTCACTCTCAACCTGCCGCAGTATTTATTCCACAAAGTATAAATTCTTTACAATCATTAATTACTTTCGCAAAGGAAAAACAATTGCCAATTACTATTCGTGGTAATGGTTTGAGCCAGGGCGGTCAATCACTACCTGTTCCTGGTGGTTTAACAATTTGTATGCATTCTTTCAATAACATTTTGGATATGAATGACAATGTTATTTGGGTTGAGGCAAATGCCAGTTGGAAAAGCCTGCTTGAGAAATCTTTATTACAAAATAAAGCACCCTTTGTTCTACCGTATAATTGTAATTTGTCAATTGGAGGTGTTCTGTCTGCAGGAGGAATAGGGGCTTCTTCTTTTAAATACGGAGTGATCAATACTTATGTTTTTGCTTTGGAAGTGATCGATGGGTTGGGTAATAAACAAATTGTTGAACAAAATTCACCGCTATTTCAAGCTTGTCTTTCCGGGCAAGGTCGATATGGAGTGATTACTAAGGCAGCGATCCAACTACGACCAGTAAAACCTAGGGTTAAAACTTTTTTATTAGTTTATATTGATCAAAATCAATGGTTTGAGGATATTTATAAGATACAAAGCAAAGTAGATTACATGGAACTGTTTTGCTCCCCAGCAATGCAAGGAACCAAACTGAAAGATGGGAAACGCATTCCTGTTGCGTATTGGTTGTATGGATTACACCTTTCAGTAGAATATGATAAGAAAGCAGAAAATGTCTTGGAGCGAATAAAGCCATGGAAAGTCATAAATACACAGGAAGAAAGCATTTTATCTTATTTTTTAAGACATGATTCTCGTTTCGAGATGATGAAACTAATGGGGCAGTGGGATTTGTTGCATCCTTGGTATGAATGTTTTGTCTCGACTTCATTTTTAAAAGGAATACTATCTGATTTATTAGAAGAGCTGCCACTTCACTATGCTAGTCTGGTTCATATCGTTCCAATCGCCAAGCGAAAAGCGGGATTTATGATGTTGCCGGATAGTGATTCAATTTGTGAGTTTATGATTTTAAACCCGGGAGTACCCTATTCTTTGAAAGAGAGTTGTTTAAATGCAATTGTAAGGCTTGATCAGCATTTAATACAAAATGGAGGCAAGCGGTATTTATCAGGGTTCATGGGCAAAGAGATACCGGAAGATTATTGGGTAAAACATTTTGGCGAAAAATATAATTCCTGGGTGAGTTTAAAAAAACAATATGATCCTGTGGGTATTTTTTCATCTATGCTACATCCGTTATAAGTAATGATAACTCAGAATTGTTTTGTAGGGGATGGCCTCGAATTGATGTATGATAAACAAAATCATAAAGAATAATTGTTATCCCCATGAAGGGGCGGATCTGCTTTAGATACTCTATTGCCATTTTGTGAATGGCTCCCGCTTTCATGAGAAAGACAAATTTGTTTACATTAATCCAGGGTCTTACCTGTTTTGTGGTAGTATGATAGATATCCTACTCAAAGCCAAAGAATAGGCTTTGTATGAAGTCAATAAATTGCCTGGATAAACTAAATGGGATTTAGAATTTATGAAACTTGATATTCATTTTTTATTTTCAGCTCACTATGCGAAATGGATTATCATTGGTCTAATATCTCTTTTGAGCATTTTAATTATTTTTGAATGGGCAACACTGTTTTATCCAATAACTTCTGCTCCACTTACGCAAACCTTAGATTCAAAGCCTGTAGCCTCAATAAAACAAGGGCATGTTAATTATATTTTAAACGCTTCTTTGTTTGGTGTTTATGTTCCTGCTGATTTGAATGAGGATAATGTAAAAGAATCTCTGTTGAATGTTACTTTGGTAGGTATTCTTTTTGCAGATAAAATGGAAGAATCCCAAGTTATTATTCGTTCTGCCAGTGGGGAAGAAAAAACCTATAATATTGGAGATAAGATTCCGGGGGGCGCAATAATTAAACGTATCATGCCAAGTGGAGTATTAGTTGAAAGAAACGGTACCTTGGAGAGTTTAAGTCTTCCCAAAAATGATTTAACCTTTGAACCTATAGCTAAGCCTTTGAAAGAGGAATAAATGGCATGCGAAGCATTTTGAAGTATCCTAGGTATAATTTATTAATTCTAATAATTTTTATTCCTATGATGGCTGGGTGTGTTACTAATACTTTGAATTTACGTCAAGGCATCCAATGTTTTAAGGCCGAGGATTATAGAAGTGCGTTTATTCGCTTGAAACCAGAAGCCGAAAAAGGAAATCCTGATGCCCAATATGCCGTGGGTTTTATGTATTACTATGGTAAGGGGGTAGTAGAAGACAGAAAAAAAGCTCGTTTCTGGATACGATGTGCTGCCAAGGCAGGTCAACCGGATGCGATAGTGGCCTTACAAATTCTTGAGCGTCTTGATAGAGAAGACAGAAGATTGTTCCAAAGCAGGAATTTACAAAATTTCCCTGTCGACAACAATGGTTTATAGTTTGATAGCACATGAGAAGATAATAGACAAAAACGGTTATGGTGAACCGTGCGTCTTGATAATCAATGAGACCAGATAGGAAAAATAGACAAGCAGGAGGACTCCCCCCAGCCATGATGAGCTCTTTTTTTGGTAATGGCTTAAAAATAATAGAAAGGTAATAAGAATCATGGCTGGCATATCCCGCCATAACACCACGCTACTAATTTTGGTCGGGTTAAGCAAGCCCGGGAAAGCTAAAATTAGCAATAGATTATAAATATTGGAACCCAATATCGTACCAATCGCTAGCGTTTCTTCACCTTTAATGGCCGCAACAAGCGCTGTAGAGAGCTCCGGTAAAGAAGTGCCTATTGCAATAATAGTTAAACCAATAGTCAGTTCACTGAGACCAGCCCATAGGGCGATTTCTGATGCATTGTATACTATGTATTTTGAACTAATGGGAATAATCAATAAACCTAGTCCAATACTAAACAAGTTTGCTGGGGTAGACCGGTAAGACAGTACAGCAGATCTAAACTGATTAACTAACAAATCCTTTTTGTGGGATTGATTCACCAAATAAATTAAATAACAGATTACTGCAATGCATCCTAACAAAAAAAAACAGCCGTCAATTTTACCTAAATAGCCATCGAGTATTAGACTGTAAACAAATAGCATAATAATTACTAATATAGGATAGGCTTCTTTTAGTTTATTGTGAGCAAGGGATGTTGGTTTTATAAAAATTGTGATTCCCAAAATTAAACCAATATTGGCTATGCTTGACCCAATGGCATTTCCAACGGCAAGATCAGTTTTATCTTTCAATGCCGAGATAATGGAAACAAATAACTCGGGGGCACTAGTACCCATTGCAACAATAGTTATGCCAATAATAAGTGGTGATAATTGTAAACGAAGTGCAAGCCTTGAGGCTCCAGTAACCAAATGATTCGCAGCCCAAAGAAGAGCAATAAAACTGATAATCAAATTCAGTATAAAATTCATCCCAACGTATCCAGTGTTTTTAAGTGATGATAATACGAGAAACGATTAGAGGATATATTTTTATCCTAGAAAAAGCAGTTAAAACCTAGTGTGAAAGCTAATGACACTGAATCCACTGGACTTTTTTCTAGGTTTATTGATATTGAGTGGTCCAGTTATATAACTTAGAAAGTATTAATGTCGTCGGTTTGGCAAGGCCTAATGAAGATAATTTTTCTTTCCTAAACCATGTTCCCTGGGCTTCCGAAACGATATTAGATTTCTTATCAAATTCTATGGTGGTAGGATGCTTCGTTGATGCGCTGCCCGAATCTTCATGTGACTTCCTATACACAGTGGATCCGAACTCTTTTTTTTCTGGTACTTCGTTCACCACAGTAAGTTTAGAAGAGAGGCTATTAGTATTTGTTTTTCGTATTTTTATACTTAAAGCCGTGATTTCCAAATGAAAATGACTAAAGCTATGCTTGAATTTAGTAATTAATTCAGGCTTTTCTCCTTTTAGCTTATAATGAAGCTCAATGTATTGAGAGGGACAAGCTTCACTATCTAGTGCAGGGAAACACCATAAGCCACCCCATAATCCTGTTGGTGGTCTTTTTTCTAGGTAAATTTGACCTTCTTCATTATGTAATACTAATAATTGTTGTGAGAATATCGGGCGTTGTTTTTTTATTTTTTTAGTCGGATATAAAAGCTGCTCATTTTTTTGAAAGGCAAGACAATGCTTTTGGAGTGGACAATGCAAACAATCTGGATTTTTGTTTGTGCAGCGAGTAGCGCCTAAATCCATAATGGCTTGAGTATAATCAGCACATCGTTCTTCAGGCATACAAGAGTAAGCAAGATCCCACAATTTCTTTTTTACTTGAGCTTGCTCAGGCCAACCGTCGACTAAAAAATAGCGAGATAAAACCCTCTTAACATTTCCATCCAAAATAGCAGTTGGTTTGTTAAAGGCTTGCGAGAGTATCGCTGCTGCAGTTGATGCGCCTATGCCAGGAAGTTGAACCAATGCGTCTAGATCTTCTGGAAATAGCCCATGGTATTGTTCATTAATTATTTGGGCGGTTTTATGAAGGTTTCTTGCTCGACTGTAATAACCCAAACCTGACCATAGGGAAAGCACCTCATCTTCTTCTGCTCTTGCAACCAAAGCGATTTCGGGGAAATGTTCTATAAAGCGGTTAAAGTAAGGAATAACTGTCTGAACTTGTGTTTGTTGTAACATGATTTCTGAAACCCAAACTCGATAAGGAGTTCTGGGAGACTGCCAAGGTAAGTCTTTGCGTCCATGCAAATCATACCAATCAAGTAATAATTGACTAAATTGGTGATTTAAAGGAGAACTACTCAAGGCATCAACTCATTAATTGGTTTTTCAATAATTTTTAAAGGTTTCGTCAATGCTGATTTGATAGCTAACGAATTTAATAGCGAACTGGCTTTAAAATCTGGTAAAACCAAAGGTTGATCTATTGTTCCCGAGATTATAAATGGGAAATATCCTCCTAAAGCTTGTTGAATTGTTTGAAGGGTATTATCAGTGTTGTTATCGTTTAATGTGGCTTTGATATTGGAGTTCAACTGCTGATTTAATATATTAATCCGTCCTTCTCCATTGGCCTGGAGTTTATCAGTTTGAAGAAGAAATCCATCACTGCTGATTATGCCATTTTGTAGTTGATATTTAAAATTTGCCAATTTAAAAGCGGTATTACCTTGCGTGGTTTTATCTTGTTCCCAGTCTGATTGCACAAGTTTTTTTAAATTAGTTGGAGCTGTACTGACAAGTGAATTGAATTTTATTTTTAGATTATTAATTAATTGATCCAGGTTAATATTGTATACTTCGCCATTTTTAAGCGTGATCGTTCCTTTGCTAGCGATATGTTCTATGTTTGGCGTTTTTAAAGGTATTGAGGCATGGATTGAATAATCTAAATTTCCGCTAATGGCTTGATGTCCTAATAAGGCAAGAATTAATTGTTTTCCATCTAAATTAGTTGCGGTTTGATTAAGTAATAATTGTTGAGAAGGGACTACATATTCCATATCACCTATAGATTCTCCATTATAGAGTGATAAGGTAAGAGGTTTAAATGAGATGTTTCCTTTATGAGTTTTAAGAGTACTATTAATTTTTTTGATAGCAAATCGGTTTAATAAAATATTCTGTATCTGTAGTTGACCCTCTATAAATGATTTATTGATCCCATTATTTAGCTCATTAATAAAAGCAGGGGAGAGACTAAGTCTACCTTTAAAGTTAATATTTCCTTTTGCTATAGATAAGGGAGCTGCATCAGTTAACTTTGCCTTAATTTGTACTGCAAATGGTGTATTTTTTAAATTAAATTGTTCTGCTCCAATCTGAACATTTTTGAAGACTGTAGAATGCCCATGATGATTAAAAGAAATCTGTCCATGACTTAATAATAATTTTTGGATAGCAAATGGCTCATGGGTATCTCCTTCAGAGCCCTGTTGATTTGTTTTTTTATTAAAGTATTTTGATTTTTCAAGATTTTCTTGATTGATTTGCAGTTTTAAACCATCAATATTAATTTCGCTAAATACAAAATTTCCCCTTAATAGCGGAGTGATTTTTAAATTTAACAATAAAGTGTCTATAGTTAGGGAGTAGTTGTCATTTAGTTTTTCATCGCCTATATATATTTTGTTGAACTTGAGTCCAGGCCTTGGAAATAATTGCCAGGAAATAGAGCCGTCGATATGGCTTTGTTTATGGGTAATTGCTGTTATTTTGTTGCTGACTAATTGCTTGATGGTTTCGGGTTTAATATTTTTTGCCAAAACCCATAAGGTAATTGATGTGAAGATCATTAAGGCTACAAAAACCAGTAGAATTTTTCCTAGCAATTTCATGGGATAGAACCAATATTTAAAAGCAAAAGCATATAGATAAAGGAGCTTCTGTCAAGAAAAGATTTCAGCCTAGAAAATCAGTTAAAACCTCCTGCGTACTTAATGATGCTAGAGATTTGTTATTTCGCATTGTCTTTATGCTTATTAAAATGGTGGGTTCCGGTCCTTAAAAACCTGGCATGGGCACGTATTAGTTCAGTGCTTTTTCGTCCTGTATGAAGAAAAATTTTATTTAGCTCTTGAAACTATTGTATAGTCTAATTAGACTGAGGAAATTGAGGTTTTTTTTGAACTTTTTAAATTAACAATTACCAGCTTTTGTTGCTGTATTTAATCTTGGTGATTAATTTAAAAGTCAGAGATACTTTGCGGTCTTTAAGTTAAAACGAACTTCATGCTGGTTTGCAAAGATCCTCTGATTTAGTCAAAAATGATAATCTAAGCTTTTTAGTTAAGATGTGACGTGGATTTAATTAGATCTCTTTGGCTGTAAGGTTTTGAAAGAGGTCCATTCGAGATGTACTCAGGACGAGTTAATTAATCAAGGAGAACGTCATGCATCAAAGACAGTCCGAGATAGTAGTATTAAAGCCAACTAATCTATTCCTAGCTTTTCTAGCATCGCAATTACCAGAAGCGAATTTACCTAGCTTAAAAATCTTGCATACTGATAATACGGCTTATGTTATCCCTAAGCAAAGCTCTGATGAGGCTACTCTTGATGAAATCGAGAAGCATTTCCCCGCAATGTTTAGACATGAAATTTGTCGTTGGTTGGGGAGTTCTGCTTATAACAAAATGGAAACGAGTTTTCTCGATTTTCTCTGCTGTTTTAAATTTGAGCTGCATTCTCATATTATTTTGATGGAGCCTTCTATGAAAGAGGGACATCAAATGCTAAATATTAAACCTCGAGCTGCTCTTTTAGAATGGATGAGATCTGCTGTGGAAGATCAAGAAGAGTTATCCGATGTTATGAGCCGAGTGAGCTTATCTCAAATAACAGAAAATTCTACGGTTATAGTCAAAAATTTTTTAACTTTAAAGGAAATAAAACCTTTTGTAAAACAATATTATAAATCAATATTTGAAACTGCCATGAGTCGGATGAGTGGCCAATCAACACAATGGCCCCAAGTGAATTCATTTCAGTTATTTAACCAGTATTTTGCCGTTGAAATACACACTCAACTAATACATTTGCACTATTAAGGAGTTGACTATGGAACCAGTAGCTATAGCCCTCATTTGTGCGGCGGCATTTGGAGCAGTAGTGGCCCTATCTGCGTTTATCAGACAATTATTATTAAGCAGGGATAAAAATCTAAATGATGAGGCACAAAGAAGAGCAATAACTCAGGAGGCTGGAGAACTAGAAAAAATGAGAGAACAAATGCAAAGCAATAAGCGATTTGATTCTCATTATAAAGTACTTGGAGCTAACAAAGATGCCATTATCTATTTAGATAGTAAAATTGAAGATATTCTGCGCAAGAAAGCACAATTAGTGGAGCGTTATGCACAAGTTTCTTTAAAAGAATCGGGAGCTATAGTAGAGGGTGGTATTTCAGCGGATCGCAAAGAAACATGTGACAAACTGAAGAAAGAGATCGATGAAGAAATAAAATTTTATGACAGTGAATTACTTCATCTTCAACAAAGGCGAACTTCTTTATGGGATACCCATACCGATTTACAAGAGTACTTATTAGGTCAGGAGAAGTCTCGCAATGAGAGCCTGGATAATATCTACAAACAGCATACTGCGCTTTTAGAAAAAATATATATTCGCCATACTGATGATAGTGAAAATATCGCCAAACAAAGTATTGATGCTGGAACCGCTTCATTTAAGGCGATTATCCTGGCACCCATTCAATTTTTGATGCAATATTTTAACATTTCATCAGGTATCAATTTAGATCAGTCTAAAACAGAAAATGATGCAAGAGATGATGTTGATAAAACTGAAAGTGAAATTAACGATTCTGAAAATAGTGATGATGAGATTTATAGTGATACTGAATCTAATTCGGATGATGAATCTAATCGTTCAGAGAATGAAGATTCAGAAGGAACTGATTCAGAAAATGATTCAAGATTAATGTTTGCATAAAAATTATTCTTTTGAGTTAATTGATGACATTTATGAAAATATATATTACAATATGGTTGCCTGCGAAAAGGTATTATCGCGGGTAATCGTTAAATCTTTATTTATAAATTTATAACTTGGGTTCACAATTTAAGGATAAGCTGGTGGTCTATATAAAACGTGATAAGGATGGTCTAATTTGTGCTGTATACAACCAAAAATCTTCAGACGTAACAGAACAAATTGACATTAATGATGCAGAATTTGTAGAGTTTTTGCAGCGTTGTGAAGACGACAAAAGCTTAAAATTTCTACAATCTGATCTGAAATTGATTCGTGTTCTTGAAGATTTGATTGAGATTTTGATAGAGAAAAATATCATTACTATTACAGATTTTCCACAATCAGTAATTGATAAGTTATTAGCACGACAAGCATTTCGTAAAAAATTTGCGAACCGTGCAGGTATGGAGTTAGATGGAGATGATGAAGCAACGTAGTTATTGTTTATTCCCTTAATTTTGTGTTTTTTTTTCACAAAACCCGTTTTTAGCTTAAATTTGGATGCACTTCTTCCTGATGAGCGAAATACAGTAGAAGTTTTTCAAAAAGCCTCACCCAAAGTAGTTTATGTTCATAGATTAGCAACTGCTACCATTCAAAAACGTTATTCTTTACAGAAAGCTCACATCCCGAATGGTGCCGGTTCTGGTATTATATGGGATAACAAAGGCCATGTCGTAACCAACTTTCATGTCATTAATGGAGCTGATGATTTAGCAATAACATTAGGTAATATGACTGTACCAGCTAAGGTAATTGGTTCAGAGCCTCGTAAAGACATTGCTGTCCTTGAAATAAAGTCTCCTAAAGCTTTGGAGTATTTAAAATCATTCCAACCATTTGAAATTGTTCATCTTAGCAATCTGATCGTTGGCCAAAAAGCAATTGCAATCGGAAATCCTTTCGGGTTAGATCATAGTTTATCAAAAGGAGTTATTTCTGCTTTGGGAAGGCAAGTGCCTGGCGTTGGGGGGGTTACGATCCATGATATGATTCAAACGGATACTCCTATTAATCCAGGAAACTCGGGTGGTCCTCTATTAAATAGCGCAGGCCAATTGATAGGCATGAATACCATGATTTATTCTCGTTCTGGATCTTCTGCTGGTATTGGTTTTGCTGTTCCTGCGGAGGATATTGAGAAAATAGCCTCTCAAATCATTAAGCATGGACGAGTTGTTTTATCAGGTATAGGGATTCAACGTGTTGAACCTAATCTTGCTCAAAGGCTTGGGGTTAAAAAGGGAATTTTAATAGCAGATGTGCTACCTGGAACTCCAGCGGAAAGATTAAAATTACGTGGTACACATAGAGATCAGTGGGGTCGCATTAGACTGGGGGATGTTATCGTAGCTTTAAATGCACACCCGGTTCCTAATTATGATGCTTTATATAATTTACTCACTGAAATTAAAGTCGGAGAGGAGATTACTCTTTCAGTAAAAAGAGGTAATAAGTTGATGGATGTCAAAATGAAAACTATTGATATCGCCGCACTTTAATGACCTCTACTCTATTCTAGCCTTTGCCTGGATTAGGACCTCACTTAATCCGGGCTGCAGTCCAGAGTAGGTTGGAGCACTTATGACTCAGCTTACTCTAATAATCAATATAAATAAAGAAGTTCCATTTAGTTTACAAGCTTAATACTATATCATGTAACACAATAACAATAATGAGGCCATAAGGATGTTACTGAATAGAACTAATTCCCTTTTAGTATTGGTAGATGTGCAAGAAAAACTAATTCCTGCAATATTTAATCGAGAAGCCTTTATAGCTCGCTGTGAATGGTTGTTGAAATTAGCTCAAAGGCTGGAAGTTCCTGTCTTAGCTAGTGAGCAATATCCTAAAGGCTTAGGATCAACTGTTTCTCCTTTATGCACCTATATTAGTAAAGAAAAATGTGTCGAAAAAGTACATTTTTCATGTATGCAAGAGTCTAAATACATTAATCTTCTGAAGGAATATAATAAAAATCAACTAGTCCTCATAGGAATTGAAGCCCATGTATGCGTGCTTCAAACTGCTTTAGAAATGACAGATCGTGGTTTTGATGTTTACGTGGTGGTTGATGCAGTCAGTAGTCGATCAGAACTGGATTTAAAATACGGCTTAAAACGAATGAAGCAAGATGGAGTTCATTTGATAACTGCTGAAATGGTATTATTCGAGTGGTTACGGCAAGCAGGTACTCCAGAATTTAAAGCCATCAGCAAAGAATTCTTACAATAGACTTATTAACTGTTCTTGCTAATACATATCATAAAAATTTTTTGGAGATAAAATGAATTTCGATAATCAAATAGCATTAATAACAGGCGGTGCCTCAGGGATGGGTAAAGCCTGTGTTCAGTATCTGCAGCAACACGGGATGAAAGTTGTAGTTTGGGATAAGCAAGAGGACACAACAAGTGAGGCTGAATTATCTCTCAAATGTGATGTAACCAGCGATAAATCCGTTGAAGAGGCGATGAAGCAAACGATTTCTCAATTAGGAATACCAAGAGTTTGTGTCAATTGCGCAGGAATTGCACCCGCTAAACGAATAGTTGGTAAAGAAGGACCAATGCCTCTGGACGCATTTAGACAAGTAATAGACGTCAATTTAATAGGTACCTTCAATGTCATGCGAATAGCAGCGCATGCAATGTCCAATCTAGAATTGGAAAGCAAATCACAAGAACGTGGTGTCATAATAAATACTGCTTCCATTGCAGCCTTCGAGGGACAAATAGGACAAGCAGCTTATAGTGCTTCCAAAGGCGGTATAGTATCTATGACGTTACCGGCCGCTCGTGAATTAGCTCAACTTGCAATTCGGGTAAATACTATAGCCCCAGGATTAATAGGAACCCCATTACTTTTAAACATGCCCCAAGAAGTTCAAGACAGTTTAATTGCAACAGTGACTTTTCCCAAGCGCTTAGGAAAACCAGAGGAATTTGCTGCATTAGTAGGTCATATTATTGAAAATGGGATGATTAATGGGGAGGTTATTCGTCTAGACGCCGCTCTCCGTATGCGCTGATCGTCCTCATTTGGTGCGCATTAATAGAAAAACAATCATATACTCACCTATACATTCCTGATGGCGAATTACTTCGTTGATGCGGTGCTTGAATCCCCAGGTACTAACGTGTACAGTACAGTTCTGTGCCCCGTTTCTCCTCGCACTCCTCTTATGGAGAGCGAGTTCCATGAAGTCTAATTATTTGAGATCATACCCATAAAAAGCTTTCTCGAAATATTAAACTACTTTTTTGCCCAAAGATTTAAGCCATTTCTACCTGATTTAACATTTTATAAGCTATCTTGTCGCTATGAATTTGATAATGGCCTGATGCGATTTCAGCTTTAAAGTATAGAATGCGTGCTTCATTAATTTCAGACAAACTCTGAAGAGATGCTTTTAGAGCTTCCAGCTGTTTGGAAGTACTGCTTAAAGTGGCGTTATCGAACGCAGCAATAAGATTTTTAGCTTCTCTTTGTTCGGTATTTAGGTGACAATCGGAGTTCGTGTTTCTTACACTGATTGAATTATTAATTCGGCTAACCATAAGGGTTTCCTCAATCGCATTTATCATACTTATCGGCTCCTTTTGCAAATTCTTTAGCAATTATCGGTTAATTTTTAACCTTATATGAAATAAACTTGACATTTCAAATGCCCTAACTAAAAACTTTGCTTTTTTCCATACTTTAGAAAATAAGCTGGTGCTTGCAAAAAATAAGAAAAAGCTTAGTATGCTCTTTTTCACCACATGAACTTCCTGTATTTATTGGTGTTTCGGTACTAGTCACTTTGACTAACTAGGAAATCATGACTAAGACCGGTTTTGTTTTTGAAATGCGTGATAGATGCATACCTTAAGCAAATATTACGCCAACTCTTAGGAGTAAGCCATGAGAGCTAGTTTTAGTATTTATATATTGATTTTGTTCGCATTGATTGCTCCAGTATATTCTGGAAGCCATCATCCACAAGAATTTCTAAAATCTATTGTTGGCACTAAAGAGGAAGGAGAAAAAATTTATGATCATTTTTGTAGTAATTGCCACGCATTAAAACCCTTAATTTCTTTAGGGGCCCCAAAAATTGGAAGTGAAATGGATTGGGAACCAAGATTGAAACAAGGATTAGATATTCTTTTTAATCACACCGACGAGGTTTTAATGCAATGCCTCCCAGAGGGGGATGTTTTGAGTGCACTGATAGGCAACTGATTTTGGCCATCCTTGCTATGGTTCCCAAACAGGCGCAGAAGAGCTTATTAAACAACCTAAAAGACAATAAAAAATACAATTAGTAAAAAAAATCAATAAAAAGATCTAAACTTATTCAAAATACTCCCGATATAGTTAAAAAATAAAGAGGGAGATAGAAAGTGAAAAAGCAAATACTGTTAGTTCCAGTTTGTGCCTTGGCTGCCTCTTGTGCATCCATGGATAGATCAACAGCCATCGTGGATGATGCCGGATATACTCATTACACTATGAGTATGGAATCTGATAGGAAAGGCCAAAATTATTTTCCCGAGAAAAGGCAGGCAACAGGGAAAAAAGTTTTTATTTTCGATCCTAAAGCAACAGCATGGGCAGCTTATGATGCGCAAGGTAATAGGGTAAAGACAGGGAGCGCCTCGGGAGGAAAGGATTTTTGCGAGGATGTCGGCAGACCTTGTCGTACTGTGACCGGTTCCTTTAGAGTTTACTCCAAAAAAGGTGAAGAGTGTACCTCTAGTATCTATCCAATAGAAACTGGCGGCGGAGCAAAAATGCCTTACTGTATGCATTTCCATGGTGGCTACTCGATACATGCTGCTTATGAAGTACCAAATTACAATGCAAGCCACGGTTGTATTCGAGTTTTGCCGAGTGCTGCGAAATGGTTGAATCAAAATTTTATTGACGTAGGGACCTCTGTAATTGTTAAACCTTACTAATATGTAAGATAAATTTCTCCACAACTTACCCGCTAATAGTTAATAGCGGGTTTTTTTTAAAGTTCTTGACCTTGAGAAGCAAAGATTAGATCATAATTAATTATGCTTTCCTACTTTTCTTACGGTTTTTATCCTTTTAAAATCAAATGCTTGTTTATCCAAAATGAGAGGATTTATCATTGCGGACACATTCATGTATTTAATCCCAGGAAAAGTCGTACATCGTATTACTTTGCATTACTTGTGCTTTCATTAACTGATATGCCATGATTAATTGAACTAATCAATAAATACATCCAAAATGTATATATCAGTAAAGACAAAATTCTTGCTTTGTCTAATTGTTGCCACAGCCTGGCTAATAGTTTGCTTTTATTTGTCAATACCTTGGTTAAAAGACTTGGCGGTATATATTACAATTATACCAGCAGGCGTCATTGTGTTCTCAATAGCGCTTATACCGGGTTTTATGTATATGTTTCTGGTGGTAAGTTACATAATAGACGCCCGACGAATAAAACCCATCACTACAAACTACCCGGATGTTACCATTTTAATTGCAGCTTACAACGAAGAACAATCAATCCTTTTCACTTTGAATTCATTAAAAAATCAAACTTATCCTGGAAAAATTGATATCATATTGATTGATGACGGTTCCAAAGATAAAACAGTTGAAAGAGCAAGATCATTGGGACTAACAAATTTAACCATTATTAATGCTAATCATGGAGGGAAGGCAGCTGCACTCAATATAGGCCTAGAAAAGACTAAAACAGACTATGTCATTACTATTGATGCGGATACCTATCTGGTTCCTACTGCAGTAAAGGAATTGGTTATCAAACTGCTGTCTGGACCAAAAGGAACAATCGCATGTGCAGGATCTGTGTACGTCAAAAATTCACGACAAACATTAATGACCAAAATTCAAGAATGGGATTATTTCCATGCTATTGCTGCAATTAAAAGGTCACAAAGTCTTTTTCAGGGTACTTTGGTAGCTCAAGGGGCTTTTTCGATTTATGAAAAAAAAGCGTTGCAAGAAGTTAACGGTTGGCCAGAAGTCGTAGGGGAGGATATCGTAGTAACTTGGGCTTTACTTAATAAAGGCTACCGAATAGATTTTGCTGAAAGAGCGATTGCCTTTACTAATGTACCAGCTACCTATACCCAGTTCTTTTTTCAGCGAAGTCGCTGGGCAAGTGGATTATTTGAAGCTTTTTGGCATTACCCAGGTATTTTATTAAGACCCCAATTATCCACCTTTTATGTCTATTGGAATTTATGTTTCATTGTATTTGATACCATTTTTTTCTTTGTATTTATGCCTGGTCTTATTGCGGCGTTATTTGGCTACTACTTTATTGCAGGTCCTATGACTCTTGCGGTTATCCCTTTGGGTCTTATTAACAATATGATCTTTTATTTTGGTCAAAGAGAACAATTTAAGATATGTAGTTTAAAAGTAAGGAAGAACGTTGTCGGTCTTATTCTTTATATATTATTTTACCAATTCATAATGAACCCTGCTGTTATCCATGGTTATTTATCAGGATTATTCCGTACCAAAAAGACCTGGGGTACTAAATAATAATTACAATAAGAGATTCAGACTAATCTCCCCATACTGGTAGGAATAATCCGGTGAATTAATAAATGCTGATGCCTGATGTATATTGGCATAATAGGCAGTGAAAAACAAACACTTGGTTATAGGTCCATTAATTCCTAATCCCCATTGATAAGTTGGACTGGATGTAGTTGTGGAATCAGGATCAGGAGTAATATATTGGCGTCCTACCCCCCCATCCAAATAATAGTGCCATGTAGCTCCTAATCTTCTTCCCAATTTTAACAGGATTTTCTTTTCCATGTATTCATGCGGACTAAAATAATTGGGTGATCTGAATTTATTGGAAAATTCTCTCAAAGCGCCCACTACTGTTACCCCCAAATCGGGAATAATTAATATCGAAGAGGATAAGAAATAACCATCTCTGGAATTGGTATCACTCATATTGAGTTTCGAGTAGGCTCCATTAAATTTTACGTAAGGCAGAGGGTTTAGATTGAGGGATGCACTGTATAAATTATCAGTAATTTGATGGTTAAATGCAGGGAAAGTTTCAATGACTTCTTTTTGGGTAAGTAACTGTACTGAGACATAATCGTTTGGGGTATATGTCCCATCCAATCCCCATAAAAAGGGGTTCCAATGATTACGTTGTGAGGGAGTCATATTAATATACTCAATAGGTTCCATGCGTCCTTTAAAAATTAAGTGACGGGTTGGGCGCAAAATTTGGCCTATATAAAAACCCTTTGCATCCAGTTTAAAAGACTCATGTTGCTTATATCTTATATAATCAGGACCTAAAAACGTTTGAGCTTGTTGACTCCAATAATGAGTATACTCCAGTGTAGTTCTTCTTTTGTTGAAAGTCTCAGAATCCTCAGATACAAAGACAGATGGCATTACAACGTTTGGCCAGGTTGCCAAATTGGTTTGCCATCTTAAATCTAGCAAGTCTTTTCCAAGCCCTGAATTTAAATTTATCTTTGATGTAATAGGGTAATATTTTTCTAATATATCTTTTGTTACATCTGCCCAATTTGCCCATAAAGTAGCTTGAGATGCAGCAATTACGGCTTGAGGAGTAGTAAAATTAAATCCATTTGGAATCATTTGATAGGCGAGTCGTGGGCGGTCATAATAAGCTAGGCTTTTTACTAAACCAGCCAGAGCCAATTCATAATCTGTAGGAGACAATTTATATTGTAGTAACAATCGATATGATTTTTGTGCCCGCACATACCATGCCAACCAGAATTGCATTTTAGCGATACCAAATAATGCCTTTACCTGTTCCGATGCGTTACTGGCTACTGAAAATGCTTGTTTGTAAAAATATAGCGCCCTATCTGGCTTATTCAAAATAGTCATGCTTTCTGCTGCAATCATATCAACCTGGTAATTATCGCCTGAGCCAATATACCCCTTGATCAAACTATAAGCACTTGCTCCATCATTTGTACTGATAAATTGTCTTGCTTGTTGAAGTAGTTGCTCGAATTTAAGCTGAGCAATTTGACTTGTTAATTTTATTTTAATGTCTTCTAATTGTTTTTTCTCACTTTGATTTAAAGAAAATTTCTTTAAACTGAACAACGTTTGATTTGCAGATTTTATATCATTTAACCACACTTGCATTTTTACCATTCCTAACAAAGCCGCTCTTTTGTCAGAATTCTTATCACTAAAGGCAAGCGCCTGCTTAAAATATTCAAGCGATTTTTTGGGATTTTCCATAATAGCCATACTTTGAGCGGCAAGAATATAGAGATGAGGATTTTTCTCTTTATTTAAATGACGCTTAATCGATTCAAGCGCACTTTTACCATTATTCTTATTAATGTAATCCCGAGCTTTTTGCATAGCATCGCTTAATTCAAAATGATAGATTGTATTTAAACCCGTCTCTGCAATGGCCTTATCTTCATTCGATAATTGCATATTAAGTAAAGTCCGATAATTATCGGTAGCTTCAGGATATTTTTTCAGCCATATATTGGTGCGGGCAATTCTGAATAATGCTATCCGTTCAATAACTACATTATTTTCTTTTTTTGCATTTTCATAAGCTATCTTGTAGTGAGTCAATGCTTCAGACGGGTTTTCCTGAGTGGATGCTGTATCTCCTAAAGCAATTTCACTGTTGCTATTATCTTCTGCAGGTTGCAAATTTTTCAGTGCTGTTTTCAACCCGGCATTTGCAATAGCTCTGTCCTCTTCTGACAATTGCATGGCAAGCAAGTGTTGATAAGAATTGACAGCTTCCTGGTATCTTTTTAGCCACATATTAGTCCGAGCAATTTTAAATAATGCTACTCGTTCGATAACCATATTATTTTCTTTTTTTGCATTTTCATAAGCTGCGTTGTAGTGAGTGAATGCTTCAGATGGATTTTCTTGAGCAGCAGCGGCATCACCTAGTGCAATTTCAGTGTTGTCCTTCCCTTCTTCTGTTGGTAAATTTCCTTGTGCTGTTTTTAATCCAGCGTTTGCAATAGCTCTATCCTCTTCTGATAATTGTATAGAAAGCAAGCGTTGATAAGAATTGGCAGCTTCCTGGTATCTTTTTAGCCACATATTAGTCCGGGCAATTTTAAATAATGCTACTCGTTCGATAACCACATTATTTTCATTTTTTGCATTCCTATATGCCATTTCATAATAATTTAACGCTTTAGAAGGATTCTCTAATTCTGAATAAGCATCTCCTAAAGAAATCTCCACATTGTAGTTATCATCAATTTGATTCAGCTTTTCTAGGATAGGTATTGCTTCCATCAGCCTATTTTGTTCAATTAACACCTTAGCTTTAGAGAATTCCTGCCAATAATTACTTTCCGCTCCTGAGTAAGCTAAGTTTATCCATATCTCAAGAAGAGAAATTATTAACCAATTTCTTTTCACGGTATTCTCAAATCCTTTTATCACAAAACTATAAATTATAGTGTCACGTCCCACAGGATTCAATCGGCATTTCCTTGTTATTCGCGTCGAAAATAAATTAAAAAAAGATTAAAAATTATACATATAGGATCAAATTTCGAGATGAATACTAACGTTGCATAGCCCGTTTATTGGCAAGAATAGAAGAGCTCAAAGCTCTCATCCAAGTGAAGGATTAAGCAAGTTACTACGCACCAACCCCTTTGCTTTGATTGTTCTTCTAAAACTTAGTTATCTTGAGTATAATCCCTATCGTACTTTTTATGAGTGGATCTGAATAATGATTCTGTGTATAGATGTAGGAAATTCTCACATATATGGTGGAGTATTTGATGGCGATGAGATTAAACTTAGATTTCGTCATACTTCACAAGTCAGTACCTCAGATGAGTTAGGTATCTTTTTAAAAAGCGTTTTGCGAGAAAATAATTGTTCTCCGGAAACAATTAGGAAAATTGCTATTTGTTCCGTAGTCCCACAGCTAGATTATTCCTTACGGTCAGCCTGTGTGAAATACTTTTCCACAGATCCTTTCTTATTGCAGGCAGGAGTTAAAACTGGTTTGAATATCAAATACAGGAATCCTATTGAAGTTGGGGCCGATCGAATTGCTAATGCTATAGCGGCTATTCATAGCTATCCTAATCAAAATATTATTGTGATTGATTTCGGGACTGCTACTACATTTTGTGCTATTTCCAAACAGAGAGCGTATTTAGGGGGAGCAATATTGCCTGGTGTGAGGCTATCTGTCGATGCCTTATCAAGAAATACTGCAAAATTACCCGCTGTAGAAATTGTGAGAACTGATAATGTGGTCGGTCGTTCTACTATAGAAAGTATTCAATCTGGAGTTTACTATGGTGTTCTCGGGGCTTGCAGAGAATTAATTCAAAGAATACGCAATGAAGTTTTTGAGGGGGATGAAACATTAATTTTAGCAACAGGTGGATTTGCATCTTTATTTGATAAACAAGATCTCTATGATTATCTTGTACCCGATTTGGTTCTACAAGGTATCCGCTTGGCCGCTTTAATGAATAGCTGAAACCTTCCTATTTTGCTAAAGCGTAATTATCATAAATTTTCTAATATCTCCTATCGATCCTGCCTTTAATTTAAAAGCCTGTGGCGTTGGTAAAGCCAAAGTTTTTTGTTCATATTATTTCCTTATAGAGTTCTTTTAAATCATCTTTAAGTTTTCCCCAAGTAACTTATAAAAAAATTATCAAAAAAGTACGTTTTCAGCTTGACGCATGTAGAAATGTGTTCCTATAGTGTAGAAAAGTGGGGTAAAATAATAAAAAAGTGGAGAATTGTGGAGAATGATTCTCCTTTATTTGGGAAAAACCATGTTTCGTGGAATTAATGCCATCACCATAGACACTAAAGGACGCTTAGCTATCCCAACGCGTTACAGAAGTGCTTTGGGTGCAGAAGAGAAAATTCCTTTAGTGGTAACTATTGATACTGAAGAAACATGCTTACTCCTCTATACAGCAGCACAATGGCAAATTATTGAAGACAATTTGCAGAAACTACCTAGTTTCAATGCTGCAGCAAGAAGAATCCAACGTCTGTTAATTGGCCATGCAACTGATGTAGAAATGGATGCTAATGGGCGGGTACTTTTGCCGACAGTGTTAAGAAATTATGCAAAGTTAGAAAAAGATGTCGTGATGATAGGACAAGGAAATAAATTTGAGGTTTGGAATAAAGAATTATGGGAATCCAAGCGCGAGCAATGGCTGACCGAAGAGTCTACCGGGACTGATGGATTACCTGAAGAAATGAAGACGTTCTCTTTATAGCGGAATAAGAAATGGCAAAGCATCAATCAGTCTTATTACATGAATCAATTAAAGGACTGGCTATAAAGCCGGATGGCACTTATTTTGATGGCACTTTTGGTCGTGGCGGTCATAGCCGAGAAATATTAAAGCATTTAAATGATAAAGGTCGGTTGTTTGCAATAGATAAAGATCTCGACGCTGTTCAGTATGCAAAAGATCATTTTGGTCTGGATAAACGATTTCATATATTTCATGGCTCATTTGCAAAAATCAAAGAATTTGCGTCACAAGCAGGTGTACTTGGTTTAGTAGATGGAATTTTACTTGATCTTGGGGTGTCTTCGCCTCAGCTAGATAACCCTGAAAGAGGATTCAGTTTTATGCTACAAGGGCCTCTCGATATGAGAATGGACTTAACCCAATCAATAAACGCTGCCAATTTTATAAATAAAGCGGAGACTAATGAGTTGGCTTATGTGTTTAGAACCTATGGTGAGGAACGTTTTGCAGGCAGGATAGCTAAGGCAATCGTGGATGCTAGAAAGATAAAGCCAATAACAACAACTTTTCAATTAGCAGAAATTATTAAAGAAGCAAATCCTAAATGGGAGAAGCATAAACACCCAGCAACAAGAGTATTTCAGGCAATTCGAATCCATGTAAACCAAGAGCTAACTGATCTAAGTAATTGTTTAGATCAGTGTTTGGATGTATTAGGACCGGGAGGACGTTTGGCTGTTATAAGCTTTCATTCTCTTGAAGATCGGATAGTCAAACAATTTATGCGCGATAAGGAACAAGGGAATAGGCCTCCTGTTGAAGTGCCAATCAGGCATGAAGCCATGAAGACCAATTTTAGGAAAGTAGGTAAAGCAATAAAACCGCAGAGTGAAGAAGTGGAGCAAAATGTTAGATCTCGAAGTGCTGTACTTAGGATAGGGGAGAAATTAGCATGAACGCTGCAGCGAAAGTCATTAACCAAAGTAATATATTTAATGGTCAATTGGCAGATATGCAAATGTCAAAATCACTATATATGTTGGTAGTACTATTAGTAGCTGTACTAGTGAGCGCTTTTATGGTTATTTATAGCACTAACTCCTATAGATTAACTCTAAGTCAGATGCAACAAGAGGAGCAGCAAACTCATTTCTTGCAATTGCAATGGGGACAATTATTATTAGAACAAACGAGTTTAGCTACTCCTGCTCGAGTCGAGGAGTTAGCCATAGAAAAATTAGGAATGACTTTGCCTACTACTAAAAATACTTATTTATTACATCCTCGATAAACAAGTATTTTTAGAACTTTGAAAGAAGCCAAGTATTTTTTCATGCGTAGGCCTTGGAGGTAGGAGAAAATCGTCTCGAAAAGTATTAAGGCTTCATGTACACTTATGACTCATTAATTTTCTCAAATCTATTATGCTGTGCTTAGAAAAACTTTTATGAGTAGTCCTATATGAAAAAAACATACAACCATTTTGCCAGATTGGTCACTGTAGCCGTTTTTTTCTCTTTGATTTTAGCCATTTTAATATGGAGAATGGTTGATCTTACCGTTCTCCATAGACAATTTTTACAAGGTCAAGGTGATGCTCGAAGCATACGCGTTATAGATATACCTGCTTATCGAGGTATGATAACTGATAGAAATGGCACCCCCCTTGCTGTTAGTACGCCAGTCGAATCCGTTTGGGTTAACCCCAAGGAGTTTGCTCCAGATAAGGAGCAATTTATGCGTCTTGCTAAATACTTGAATCTGACCCCTAAAGAATTAAGCAGGAAAATTGTTTATGCCGAAAATCGGGAATTTGTTTATCTACAGAGACAAATACCACCAACATTATCTAAAAAGATAGAAGCTTTAAAAATTCCCGGTATCAATTTTCAAAAAGAATTCAAGCGCTACTACCCGGACTCTGATAGCATTTCTCAATTAATAGGGTTTACCAATGTTGATGATCAAGGTATTGAAGGCATTGAGCTCGCTTATCAAGACTGGCTCATGGGGGTTGTTGGCAAAAAGAGGGTAATTAAAGATCGATTAGGTAGAGTGGTGGATGATCTGGGGATTTTGAAAGAACCGCGTCCAGGACATGAATTAACTTTAAGTATCGATAGAAGATTACAATATTTGGCTTATAGTGAATTAGGTAAGACGGTTGAGGAATTTTCTGCCAAGTCAGGTTCCGTTGTTGTAGTTGATGCGGAAAATGGTGAAATTTTAGCTGTAGCCAATGTGCCTTCCTACAATCCTAATTCTCGTGGTCACTATGATAAAGAAACCTACCGGAATAGGGCGCTTACAGATACTTTTGAACCTGGCTCTGTAATCAAATCATTCAGTATTGCTAGTGCCTTGGAAACTGGTTTGTTTACTCCAGATACAATTATTGATACTAATCCGGGTTGGATGACAGTTCATGGTCGTACCGTAAGAGATATTCACAATTATGGCGTATTAGACGTTACCGGAATTTTGCAGCATTCCAGTAACGTAGGAGTTACAAAGATGGTGTTATCAAGTCCTCCTGAACAATTAATAGGCTTTTTACAAAAATGCGGTTTTGGGCAACGCTCTGACCTGGGGTATCCTGGAGAAAGTGAGGGTGGAATAGTAAAAGCTAAGGACGCTAATCCTTTTGTTTTAGCTACATTAGGGTTTGGCTATGGTTTGTCGGTTACGGCATTGCAGTTAGCAAAGGCCAATTTAATTTTTGCAAATAAAGGGCGCTTAATACCGGTTACTTTGATTCATAATGACACCCCAACCCCAGGGATTCAGGTTATACAACCTAAAACTGCCGAACAAGTATTATTGATGATGGAATCCGTGATGAATAAAGGTACTGGTAAAGCTGCAAGAATCCCAGGTTATAGAGTAGCTGGTAAAACTGGGACTGCACGCGTAGCTGGAAAAAATGGGTATAAAGATAGAAAATACACGGCCAGTTTTATTGGCATAGCACCGGTTTCCAAGCCCAAATTTGTTGTTGCCGTGATTATTCATGAACCTTCGCGTAAAGGGTATTATGCCGCTTCGGTTGCAGCACCTTTATTCGCAAAAGTGATGTCTGGTTCTTTACGATTATTCAATATTCCTACAGATGAACCAGTTGGTTAAAAAGACAGATTGGTCTTTAGCCCAACCAATCTGCGACACATCTTCAGGTTGGGCTAAAGACTAACGTACAGTTGATGAAGCTTTTGGTGAGAGGAAAGAAAATAGGAGTCTTATTCGGTGGAACTAACTCAATTATTAAAACCTTGGCTTAAACAAGACATTGTTAAGTGTGTTGTGAGTGATATAAAAAATGATAGTCGCTTAGTGAAAGAAGGGGATTTATTCATTGCTTACCCTGGTGCTGCTTCTGATGGTCGATTGTTTATAGAGAAAGCTGTTGCTGCAGGTGCTATAGCAGTAGTTTATGAGCCTGATGACTTTCCTTCCTCCTGCACTTTACCTTTGATACTCCCATGTATACCTATTCCGCAATTAGCAGAAAAACTAGGTGAAATAGCCCAGCGTTTCTTCAATAATCCCTCTGAATCTATGGGTTTAACTGGAGTGACAGGTACTAATGGGAAGACTACTATTGCTTATCAGTTGGCACAAGCCCATGATCGGTTAGGGCAGCGTTCTGCTTATATAGGGACTATAGGGCAAGGTGAAATTCATTCTTTAAAACCTTTAGATAATACCACTCCAGATGCTCTTTGTTTGCAAAGATTGATGCATGTGTATAAAGAGCAGGGTATTAAACAGGTTTGTATGGAGGTCTCTTCTCATGCTTTAAGTCAGCACAGGGTTGATTCTTTAAGATTTAATCAAGCTATATTTACTAATCTCACATTAGATCATTTGGACTATCATCACACTATGGAAGCCTATGGTGCTGCTAAGGCTAGATTATTTGAACGAGAAGAACTTGAATGGGCTATTATTAATCAGGATGATAATTTTCATGGCCATATTAGCCGTGTTTTAAAGTTAAACGTAAAAAAAATTACTTATGGCTTACAGCAGAACTGCGATGTTAAAGCAGTGAGATGGAATATGGATATCAAGGGTACAGAAATTGAAGTACAATCCCCATGGGGGAACCATCAGTTAGAGATCAAAGCTTTGGGTGCGTTCAATATCTATAATAGCTTGGCTGTGTATAGCAGTTTGCTTGCTAAGGGGTATTTGCCTGAAAAAGTAGCGAGTATTATGACTCAATTAAGAGCTGCTCCGGGACGTATGGAAATCGTAGCTCAATCTCCTTATGTTCTTGTTGATTATGCCCATACTCCAGATGCTTTAGAAAATGTTCTTACCACATTAAATCAATTAAAAAAAGGACGTTTGTGGGTGGTTTTTGGTTGTGGTGGTGATAGAGACAAAACCAAACGGCCAATTATGGGAAAAGCAGCCAGTTTATACGCCGATCATATTGTCATTACCAGCGATAATCCACGCAGCGAGGATCCTGAAATTATTGTTGAGGAAATTGCGCACGGTATTCCTTCCTCTGTTTTTGTCTCTAAATTGATAAATCGGGAGGAGGCAATTGCTTATGCTTTAAGCAATGCTGAGCGCGACGATATTATATTAATTGCAGGTAAAGGACATGAAGCTTATCAGCAGATAGGAAATGTAAAACATGTTTTTTCTGATCAAGAGGTGGTGAGACGTTTAATAAATAACTAAGCTATGAGAAATGTTTTTGTTACCGGCATTCTCATTGCCCCAAATATCCTAATAATGGATACTTCTTTATAAACTCTGTTTCAAAATAAGTTGCGAAATCGTGACGTTGTTTATGATTTTTACGAAGAGTCAAGAAAGTAGATCGAATATTTTCTGCTTGTTTCAGTTGTAGTGTTTCATTGATGGGGTTATAAATTGATAAAACTAATTCTTTCCAATCTTTGTGGTTATGTTGTATAGGTGGCTTTTCTGGGGTTGCGAATTGAGGGGATGGCAATCCAAGCACCCTGTGTAATTGGTCACTTACAATAGCCACTGCTGCAAATTTCGCCTCTAAGCTATGTCCAGCTATATGTGGTGTACATAGGGTTGCTTTTGAGACAACCCGCTTATCAATGTTTGGCTCATGATTGTAAACATCGGTGCAATAAACTATGGAAGAATTAATGTGCAGAAGTGCTTCTTCATTTACAATACCACCTCTTGAGGCATTAATGATGACGCAGCCTGGTTTTAATTTCTTTAGGAATTCCTCACTAATTAGATTAGTGCTAGGGTAAGGATGATTATTATGTAATTCTGCATGGATGCATAAAAGATCACAATCATAAAGATCTTCAAGAGAACAGCTTTGGAAAGCAGTATTTCTGCTGGCTTTAGGCGGGTCATAGAGACTCAACTGAAATTCGTTTGTTTTTAACCGTTCATACACTTTGGTTCCTACTTGCCCCAAGCCAATGATCCCAGCCATCTTGCCTTTTATAAGCTGCCGCTCTTCTAAATAGGCAATACAGGCCACGACATAATCAGCAACGGAAGTGGCATTGCAACCCTTAGCATCGATAATCTCTATGTTTTGTGATTTCAAAAAATCAAAGTCAAGATGATCGGTTCCACTCGTTGCAGTTGCTATGAATTTTATAGAGTGTTTTTTTAATAAAGTACTATTAACTTTTACAGTCGAACGGCAAAGAATAATATCCTTATTTGCAAGTAACTCAGGAATTTCATCAGGATTATGATACAGAGTCAATGTGAATGGCTTTGGGAAGGCGGCATCTAATCCTGGCAATAAAGCGTCGGCAAGGATATTCATAAATTAAAAATCACACTTAAAATAGATAGGGAACCATAGATGAGGGGAGTAAGAACGTATCCTAGTACATTGGTGAAAATTAAGATAATCAATATTAAGAAACCAAAAGGTTCTATTTTCGAATAAGCAATAGCCTGTCTTGCTGGCAAAAGATTCATTACAACTCTGCTTCCGTCGAGTGGTGGAAGAGGGATTAAGTTTAAAAAGGCAAGAATGAGATTAATCATCATTCCTGCTCGAGCTGTGACAAGCAAGAATAGAGCAGCCATTGAGCTGTGAGGATTCAAGGAAAGTGCTATTTTAAAGCATCCAGCCCATAAAAAGGCCATAATGAGGTTGGCTAATGGCCCTGCCAAAGTCACTAATATCATATCCCGACGCGGTTTACGGAGTTGACTTTGGTTAACTGGAACTGGTTTCGCATAACCAATGACAAAATTAAAATTGGTTATGGCACCAATTAAAAGAGGTAGTACAATTGTTCCAATTGGGTCAATATGCTTTATGGGATTTATTGTTAATCGACCAAACATTTTTGCAGTATTGTCACCACAACGATAAGCAACATAACCATGGGCCAGTTCGTGAAAAGTAATGGCAAACAATACTGGTAAAGCCCAAATACATATTTGTTGGATTAATGTAAATTCTGGCATTAATAATTTTATCGTATTTCAAATAGTTCCTGATTGTAACGAATTATTCTTACTAATAACAAGATTTGATAAATAAATAACATATTTAAGGGTATATTGATAAGTCATCTCTACTCGCTGCATATCGTGGACGAGCCATAGTATACAATTTTAATGAGATTAATGTGCGTCAAAAGCATTTGGTCTTGGCTAAATCAGCAGCATCTTATATGATTCAAACCAATGTAAAAAAGCTCGATGGATCTTAAAAATGACACAATTTGAAGAAACCTCTAATGTAATGAAAAAAATTTGGGTAATAATCGCTTATATTATCCTTATTATGCTTTCATATTATTTTGTGGACAGAACCTTAGCTATTTATTTTCATAGTTTGAATCTTAGAACGAACGTTGCTGTGCTAAATTATTTAACAGCGTTAGGGCAATGGAAATTTTATGTTGCACTATTTTTTATCTTGGCATTATATTTTCATTACCTTCAACGAAATGAAAAATACGCAGTGAGATTTTGGTATTTGTTTGGCTGTGTTCTCATTTCTAATTTATTTGCTTCTGTATTAAAAATAGGACTGGGTCGAGCTCGACCGAATTATTGTTCGACAGCAATAGTTATGGATTTTACTGGTTTCAATTGAAGGATAATTATTGGTCATTCCCCTCAGGCCATTCCATTACGGTTAGTGCTCTGGCTTCGGCTTTAGGGTTTATCTTTCCAAGGTATTTCTTCCTATTTATTGGGCTAGCATTGCTTGTCGTTATCACTAGAGTTATTTTATACCATCACTATCTAAGTGATGTTATGGCAGGATTCTACATTAGCCTGTTGATAGTTGGTTTATTGACACAATACTTAAAAACAAAGCATTATGTAGATAAAATACATTAAACTGAAATTCGGTTCGAAGAAAATAGACTGACTTTGGACTTATAATTTAGGACTCTGGATTCATTCATAAGTCAAATTTATTAAGGGAGTAATTATGGCTATAGAAACGGAATTAAAGAATTTTGTGAAGCTATATGCTGAATTTGATGTAACCAGTGATTGCTATAAATCTCAATTGGATGATCCTACCTTACTAAGGTTGGAAAGAGATTTTACAAGATTTATCAATCAGCAATTATTGTTAGATGGACCAGAGAAAGAGAAAATTATTAAAAACTATAGAAGAATATCCATTCTTTTTCATACCGATCGCATCACCCAATTTTTACCTGAAGTGACTTGGTTAGAAAGGAGTTTATCTCGAGGTAACAATGATGGTGCTTGTTTTAAAATATTAAGTGACTGCTATGAAAAATTAATTTCGCCTGAGAACTTTAAAGATACGGGTTTAGAAGATATAAAAAATAAGGACGAACTTAAGAAGTGGTTGGAAAATTTAAAGTCTAAGGCAAGTACTTTTTCAAGTCAAAGTTTTTTCGATAGTTTAATTAATTTATTGGAGCAATCCAGTGGTTTCTTTGATGAAGTTGGGCACATAAAGCCAAAAGGGCTTAGAGTGTTACTGCGGTTTATTCCAATGGTTTTTGCCAGTTACGGAACTTTTATTTTTGCGGAAGAATTATTAGCTATCTATGCACTCTATTTTATTTTATTAAAAGGCGGACAGTATCTCGAGGGTACCAGTTCAAGTCAATTAAAAAAGGTTGGCTCCACATTACAAGAAATTAGTATAATTACTGCCACTGCATCAACTACATTGCTGGTTCGGTTGTTGGAAATGACTTTTTGGGCATCCCGCCAATTTCTTGATGTGAGTCTGCAACTTGGTTCTACCATTTTCAAACCAATCTTGCCGGTCTCCGTGACTGGAGCAAAGTCAGAATCTGAAACTATAGCTAATTTATGTAAAGAATTAATTTTGGCTAGTCAAAACACCAGCACAGGAATTCAATTTAAAACACCTGAGCTAAAAGTGCTTTCTGCTCCTCTTGAATCTTATCTTGCTCTAAATGTACAGCAGTTTTTGGGTGATTGGAGATTAGGTAGACCGAAACGTTTAAAAGTAGAAGCCTTTTTATTCAATATGAGAGTATTAGATTCTCTTCCCAATTCTCTGGAAGAAAAATTGATAGAGGCTCAAAAAGAGCTAGATAAAATAAAAGAAGACACCAAGATTTGCACGAGTAAAACTGCAGAAGCAGTAGCACAAACTCAGCAAATCCTCTCTATGCTGCAAGAGCCGGATTCTATGCCATTGGTTGTTTACGAAGGACCATATTAATTTTTTCCCCCCAGAAAATCCCTGGATTTTATGAAGGTTTTTCTGGGATAATGGTTTAATTAAAAACAACCCCTTGAATTTGTACCCGTATCTCTGGCAAGATGCAGACTGATTTGATATTCCAGTGAGGAACCATGAAAATACTCGTGGCTGTAAAACGTGTGATAGACCCCTATGTTAAAATCCGGGTGAAATCGGATAATTCAGGGGTTGAAACTCAGAACATCAAAATGGCAATGAATCCTTTTGATGAAATAGCTATTGAAGAAGCGTTACGTTTGCGCGAAAAAAATTGGGCAACAGAAGTAGTTGCTGTGAGCATAGGTCCTGATAGTTCGCAAGAAACACTCAGGCATGCTTTAGCTTTAGGTGCAGATAGAGCTATTTTAGTACGAACAGAAAAAACGTTCGAAAGCCTTAATATAGCAAAGATTTTAAATAAAATAGTAGAGAAGGAAAAACCCAATTTGATTTTGATGGGCAAACAGTCGATTGATGGTGATAACAATCAGACTCCACAAATGTTAGCTGCTCTTTTAAATTGGCCTCAAGCTACTTACGCTTCAAAAATAATTGTTAATCAAGAGCAACTTGAAGTAGTCAGGGAAATTGATGGCGGCTTGGAAACCATCAAGGTACAGTTACCAGCAGTAATTAGTACAGATCTTCGTTTAAACGAACCCAGATATGCCAGTTTGCCCAATATCATGAAAGCGAAACGCAAACCCCTTGACATCCTTGAGTTGGATTCGCTTGGACTGCCTCTGAAACCACATATTGAAATAGTAAAGGTTAATGCACCAGCAACAAGAAGCGGGGGGGTAATACTTGATTCTGTGGCTGCATTGTTGGACAAATTACAACATGAAGCCAAAGTGCTTTAAAGGAGAAGAGATGAGCACTTTAGTTTTGGTTGAACATAATAATCAGGAGTTGCATAGCGCAACACGTAATATTTTATCCGCCGCTTTAGAACTAGGCAATAAAATTACTTTACTTGTTGTAGGTTACCAATGTCGAGTAGTAGCAGAAGAAGCCGCAAAGATGGAAGGAGTACATGCCGTTTTGCATGTTGATAATCCTTGTTATGAACATCAATTGGCAGAATCCGTTAGTGATTTGATTGTGTCTTTTGCAAATTCATTTAGTGCTATTCTAGCGGCCTCCAGTACCTTGGGGAAAAATATACTGCCGCGTGTTGCTGCGCAATTGGATGTAGCTCAGCTTTCTGATGTGACTAAGATAATTGATTCTAATACGTTTGAACATCCCATTTATGCGGGGAATGCGATAGAAACAGTGCGTCTTTTAGACCCAATAAAAGTGATGACCATCAGAACAACGGCATTTGACCCCATAACATCAGTTCAGGAAGCTTGTTGTATAGAAAATGTTAATAAGGAGTTTCAAGCCAAAGGAAGCCAATTTATACGCCATGAATTGAGTAAATCAGAGAGGCCTGATTTAAGCACTGCTAAAATTGTTGTTTCTGGAGGCAGAGGGCTGCAAAGCGCAGAAAAATTCAAATTAATCGAAGAGTTGGCTGATGCTTTGGGTGCTGCGGTAGGTGCATCCAGAGCTGCTGTAGACGCAGGTTTTGTGCCTAATGACTACCAGGTTGGCCAAACTGGTAAAGTGGTTGCTCCCGCGCTTTATATAGCAGTTGGTATTTCTGGAGCTGTCCAGCATTTGGCTGGCATGAAAGATTCTAAAGTGATTGTAGCAATTAATAAGGATGCGGATGCACCCATTTTTCAAATCGTGAATTATGGTTTAGTAGGTGATTTGTTTGAATTAGTTCCACAATTAATAGAGCAATTAAAGAGTAGATCTCTTGTATAATTTGAGTATTTTGTTTTAATGTCGCATAAATGTGTGAGGAACTAAAAATTTACAAGAAGCAAATACGCACTGCAGCAATAAAATGAAAGAGGCAGGTTATACAAGAAATTTAATAAATAAGAGGTAGAAAAATGCTAGTAGGGGTACCAAAAGAGATAAAATCACAAGAAAACAGAGTTGGACTTGTTCCTTCAAGTGTTAGAGAAATTGTGAGGGCAGGAAGCTCTGTTTTAGTAGAAAAAGGAGCAGGACTGGGCATTGGTATCTCGGATGATGACTATAGAAACGCAGGTGCTGAAATTGTTGATACAGCTGATGAAGTATTTGCTCAGGCCGAGCTAATAGTCAAGGTGAAAGAACCTCAGCCTATTGAATGCAAACGTTTGCGTGAAGGCCAAACTTTGTTTACTTATTTGCATTTAGCACCTGATCCTCAGCAAACCCGCTTGCTTAAAGAGTCTGGTGTAACCGCAATAGCTTATGAAACAGTGACTCAGGATGGAGGCGGTTTACCTTTGCTTACTCCTATGTCTCAGGTGGCTGGTCGTATGTCCATTCAAGCTGGGGCTCATTGTTTAGAGATGGCCCAAGGGGGTAGTGGTATATTATTAGGTGGTGTTCCAGGTGTAGCAGCTGCCACAGTTGTAGTGATTGGTGGGGGAGTAGTCGGTACAAACGCTGTTCGCATGGCTATGGGTATGGAAGCACGTGTTATTGTACTTGATCGCTCCTTGCAGCGTTTAAATGAACTGGATTTTCAATTTGGTTCAAAATTGAATACGGTATATTCCACCGCGGATGCTATAGAGAGATATGTTTCTTGTGCTGATTTGGTTATTGGTGCTGTATTAGTGCCTGGTGCCGCATCGCCTAAATTAGTTACCCGATCCATGTTAAGTTCGATGCGTCCTGGTTCTGTTTTAGTCGACGTTGCTATTGATCAGGGTGGATGTTTTGAAACAAGCCGTGCTACAACTCATCAAGAGCCTACTTATGTAGTGGATAATGTGGTGCATTATTGTGTAGCAAACATGCCTGGTGCTGTGCCCAGAACATCCACATTTGCTTTAAACAATGCGACATTACCTTTCGTTTTAGATATTGTAACTAAGGGAGTTAAACTAGCCTTATTAAATGATCCGCACCTATTGAATGGTTTAAATGTTCATCAGGGCAAGATCACTTATGAAGCTGTGGCACGAGATTTAGGATACGAATATACCTCAGCAACAGCCGCTTTATCAGGTAAATAATTCTTCATACTACTCTCCATATTAGACAGCATAATATGGGGAGTTTTTTCGTAATTTCACGCTTTGTATCGCAGGAATGACAGATTTTTACCCGGGTTGAATATAATAGCTCCAAGACGGTTGCTATTACAATTTAATCATGTGCATAACAGTGACCTTATGCGGTTGAACGAAAAACTGGCTGATAAATGCTCATATACTGATGAACGCTGCGATTCCTCATTCAGTTTTTCATTCAACCTGGGTACAAATCTGGCATTCCACCAAGATTCAAGTTATACAACCTAAGCAGTGATGTTTTTTTATATCCGATCATGCTATATCGTCAGATTTTTTAAAATAAGCTTTCTTCAACAGGTGCAAGCTGCTCTTCCTGTTGATTATTATTTGCATTATATACTGGACTTTGATCCTCTTCTGCAGGAACTTCATTTTCCCGGAAATATTCAATAATACCATTTTCCTGATTCGGTTTAGCCAGAAGCCCACTGACCGGATCTATACGTACGGCTACAACATTAGCAGGTTGTTTTAAATCAACCTCAGGTTTATTTTTTAATGCTACCTTCATAAAATCTATCCATAGGGGAAGAGCAAGATTGGCAGCGTATTCATGTAATGATTTGGGATTATCAAAACCAATCCATGTAGTTACTACAAGCTCAGAGTTAAAGCCCGCAAACCATGCATCGACCTGGTCATTCGTAGTTCCTGTTTTACCTGCAATATCTTGACGGTTTAATACACGCGCAGCACGCCCGGTGCCATGCTGTATTACATCTCGCAATGCAGTGTTCATTAAAAAGGCAATATCTTCTGAAATCACTCTTGGCGCCAGAGTTGATGCATCAACTTTGTCTTTATCGCATGGGTCGCATACTACGGTTGGTTTTGCTTGTAATAGAATTTTACCCTCCGCATCGGTTATATGATCAATAAGGTAAGGTTCTACTTTATAGCCACCATTAGCGAAGACTGCATAAGCAGTTGTCAGATCCATAGGACTTATTGATAGGCTTCCTAAAGCTAGCGATAAAGCTTTAGGTAATGATTTTTTATTAAAACCGAAACGAGTTAGGAAATCAATTGTATAATCAATGCCTATATCATCAAGAATTCTGATAGATACCAAATTTTTTGATTGGACTAATGCTTGTTTTAAGCGCGTAGGACCATTGAATTTAAGATTAACATTATGTGGGCGCCATAAATTAGGTTGGCTGGGGTCGTCCACAACAATAGGAGCGTCATTAATTAATGTCGCTAGATTATAACCGTTGTTTAAAGCAGCAGCATAAACGAAAGGTTTAAAGCTGGAACCTGGTTGCCTGCTGGATTGGGTAGCCCGGTTGAATTTGCTTTTTGAGAAGTTAAAGCCCCCAATTAATACTTCAATTCCTCCGTTTTGAGGATTCATGGCGACCATAGCCGATTCCACTTCAGGAATTTGGGCAAGTTGCCAATGTTTTTCTGCTGAGTGAACATAAATGATGTCACCTACTGCCACCACTTGCTGTGCTTTAGTTGGTGATTTTCCTACCCATCCTTTTTTAAGGGCCGGTCTAGCCCAGGATAAGCCTTCCCAGGGAATGAGAATGATTTGGTCATTTTGTAGAGCAGCTGTTGCTTCTTTTTCCCCTACTTCAGTAACAACCGCAGGAACAAGACTGCTAAGCTCTGGATATTGTCGCAGATATTGTTGCCTAATCTTTGGAGATTGACTGTCTTTTTCACCTATATTCGCTATTGGCCCTCTGTAACCATGACGATGATCGTACGCGATCAGATTTTTCTCTACGACCTCATTAGCAGTATTTTGTAGTTTCCCATCAATCGTAGTATATACCTTATATCCTTTGGTATAAGCTTCAGGACCAAAGTTATCATATAGAGACTGGCGAATCATTTCCGCAACATAGGGCGCTTTGACCTCAATGTTGGTTCCATGATATTTGGCAGTAATAGGTTGATTTATTGCATTTTGATATTGTTCTTCGTTTATATAATGCTCTTCCAGCAAGCGCTCTAATACGTGATCGCGGCGTTTTTTTGCTGCCAGAGGGTTAGCAATAGGATTTTGGGTGGATGGTGCTTGTGGAAGCCCTGCTATCATAGCTAGCTCAGCCAGATTGAGTTCTTTCAGTGGCTTTCCAAAATAAACCATGGCTGCCGCACCAACTCCGTAAGCCCGATTACCCAGATAAACTCTATTTAAATAAAGCTCCAGGATCTTTTCCTTACTCAATTCTCTGTCAATTTTGATGGCGAGCATAATTTCGTTGAATTTCCGTAAAAAGGTTTTTTTACGGCTTAAGAAAAAATTACGAGCTACTTGCATAGTGATAGTACTGCCGCCTTGGGATTTAGTTCCGGTTTTAAGCATACTGACAGCTGCTCGTCCTAATCCCATGATATCTACGCCAGGGTGTTCAAAAAAACGTTGATCTTCTGTTGCTATTAGCGCATGAATCAGAGTAGGCGGAATTTCATCATAAGTGACTGGAATACGCTTTTTTTCACCATATTCTTGAATCAGTAAACCTTCTTTACTAAAAATTTGTAGGGGTACTTGCAATTGCACCGTTTTTAATGAGTCGACATTAGGTAGTTGGCTTTCGAGGTAAAGATAAAGAAGGCTGCCAGCAACCAGTAAAAGAAAAAACAGGCTCATCAGCGCCCAAAGACCTTTACGCCAGAAGTATGCCATTTTTTTCATAGAATTTCGTTTTCGTTAAATGGGAATAGTGCGACATTATACAGTGAATCTATACAACATTGCGAGTTTTGTAGGACAAAAAGTGCAGAGCAAAAAGCCGGGTTTTAGATAGGACTGTTAACATTTTTATACTTTGGCCGAAAGTCTTGATTTTCTAGCCCCAGTTCTCCTGCTCAAAAATCAAGATTTTTCGACTCAAGATAGTCAAATATCAACAGACACTGTTACTTTGCGCCTCGGGAGGCTTCACTAGAGTAGTGAAATAGTTTACAGGTATACATCATGCATCTATATGAAGGCGCGAAGTGATGTTATTCAACACTACTATTACTCATAGAAGGAGATTTATTAGATTCATTCGTCAATGAATCATCGCTAATATCCAAAGTTAGCTTTTGTGGAGCATTTAGCTTTGAATGAAATAGACCATATGCTAAAGAAAAACCCGGGTTAAAAACTGGGTGCGGGCGGATTGGCTCTTTTACTTTCTGATCAAGTTCTTTGATTTGTCTGTCCTGATCTTCAATCTTCGCTTGTAGTTCCAGGATTTTTTTATTAGTGTCTTGTAATTGTTCAGATTTAGTATCAACTACTTTTTGTTGTTGTTGGTTAATTTGGATTAACCTTTGGTTGGCTTCTAAAAATTCTGGAACTACAAGAGAGTTTTGATGTTCCATGCACAAAGAGGAGGCAATTTCTTTAATTTCTTCATCAGAGGAACATTCCTCAGGCACTTTGGAATTGATATGGATATTTAAAGCCTCTAAAACTTCTTCTTTGATCAGATTTCCAGAATTACAAAATTCACCACCTACGTATCCATCATTTTTCAAACCGGAAAGCGAAATAATGGTTTCGTAGTCTTCTGATGCTTTCGTATAGGTTACTCCATGAGTTTTACTTTTTGGGGTAATCATGAGAAGTTTGAGATCGATTAAAAGCTGGGCTATTTGTTTTTTGTATTCTTCCAGTTGGGATGGCTCGAATGATTTTTTTCTATCCTGCATTGATTTTAGAAAGCTAATTTCATGTAAAATGAAATGCAAAAATGGACTCCTGTCAGAGTATCCTTTGGTGCATTTTTTTATTAAATCTTCAAGACGTGCTTTGAATTCAACATCTTGATCCTGAATAATTTCCTTAGAAAGAATGATCGCTTTTCTTCTTAGGGAAATAGGATTGTTTTCCGTGATTAATTTGTTTAATACTTTAGGTTGGCTGTCATGATAGCGAATGATTACAGAGGCCAACGTATAAAGTAATTCTTCTAACTTAGTCATAAATAAAGCTCCTTTTAAAGCTAAAATCTAAATGTGGAAATCCCTTACAACTTGGTATTTCACTATATTGAATGTTTTGCTGGAGTGCAAGTGCTTATTAACTAGAGCATTATTTTGAAAAATAATACAAGTAGAAAGCTTGTTTAACAGTTTATTCCATTTAAGTCTTTTTACACCAGTAAAATGATTCCAATTTATAATAGCTTACGCTAACATTAATTATTAGATCTCTTGAATCTTTCTCGTGATACGTGAGGGTTACAAAGAGATACAGGGAGGCCATACAAGTGCTCAAATTGCTTAAACCTAAGCATCATTCAATTCTTGGTATCGACATTAGTTCATCGGCTGTGAAAATATTGGAAATTTCAGAGTCCGGAGAGCAACTTTGTGTTGTTGGATATGGCCGTGAGGAGTTGCCGTCCACAGCTCTTGAAGGGAATATAATCAAAGACGTTGATGTAGTCGCAAATTGTATCAAAAAATTGATTGACCGATCGAAATTTACTTCTAAAAAAGTAGCATTAGCTGTACCTGATTCCGCTGTAATTAGCAAAGTCGTCCAAATTAATGAAGGTCTGACGGAACAGGAAATGGAAGAGCTTGTTGTTATTGAAGCTGATAAATATATACCTTACCCAATAGATGAAATAAATCTTGATTTTGAGGTACTGGGACATTCTGCCAAGAATTCCGCTTTGCTTGATGTTTTAATAATTGCTTCACGGGCAGAAAATGTGAATAGTCGTGTTGAGGCCGCTCATAAAGCAGGGTTGGAGCCTATGATTATTGACGTAGAATCGTATGCGGTTGAACGTTCAGCCCAACTACTGGCAGGCGAGCTGCCTGCAGGCGGACAAGATAAAATTGTAGCTATAATAGATATAGGTGCTAATTATACCCATTTATTTGTATTGCATGGAATGCGTTTAATATTTTCAAGGGAAGAAAAATTTGGAAGTATGCAGCTGATTGAAGCTATTGCAGAGCACTATAAAATGAACAGAGAGGAGGCTATCGTTGCTAAAAATGAGGGCAAATTACCTGAGGATTATGAAATTGCTGTATTAGAGCCTTTTAAGGAAATGATTCTTTTGCAGATCAAACGTACATTGCAATTTTTTTATTCTACCAGTCAACATGGTTTTGTAGACCATATTTTATTAGCAGGTGGAATGGCTAAACAAGCCGGATTGGCTGCCCTGATTCAAGAACAATTAGGTGTCACTACTACCGTGGCAAATCCTTTGTCTCATATGTCCTTTGGTAAACTAGTTAATTTGGATGCAATTAATAGAGACGCCCCTACTTTGATGGTGGCTTGTGGATTGGCTCTAAGACATATAAATTAAAAAATGACTGAAATTAATTTACTACCATGGCGTGAACAAAAACGCGAGCAAGAAAAGAAGTTGTTTACAACCCTGTTATTGATAGGGATTGCTGCTTCTGCAGCCATCGTATTTTTAATTAATTCTTACGCATCTCATCTAATCAGCAATCAAACGGAACGCAACCAATCTTTACAGAAAGAAATCACTTCTTTGGATGAGCAAATTAAAGAGATCCGGGCATTAAAGCAAATTAGAGAAGGTTTAGTTTCGAGAATGTCTATTGTGCGGAATCTGCAGTCAACAAGAACATTAATGGTTCATTTGTTTGACGAACTTATTAAAATCACCCCCCCCGGGATTTATATTACAAAATTACAAAGAGAGCATGATGTAGTGACCTTATGGGGATATTCCGAATCTAATACAAGTATTTCGATCTTGATGAGAAATATAGAAGCTAATGTATGGATTCAGAACCCAGTTCTGACTGAAATAAAGACAAATGTTGAAAAGAAACAGCCTCCAAATAACGAATTTAAATTAAGTTTTGTACTTAAACCAAAATATTAGGCCGATAAATTATGGATAAAGTCAATTTAAGTGAATTAACTTTAGAGAATGTTGGGCAATGGCCATTGCCGGTGAAAGTTGGATTTATTGTCGGCATAAGCGTATTAATAATAGGATTGGGTTATTGGCTTATTGTTAAACCAAATTTAGAGCAATATGATACGTTACAAGCTCAAGAAGTGACATTGAAAATGGAATTTGAAACAAAACAGCGCCAAGCTGCCAACCTTCAAGCATATCGTAATCAATTACAATTGATGAATGAGCGTTTTGGTACGATGCTAAAACAGCTCCCTGCAAAAAATGAAATGCCCGGCCTTTTGGAAGAAATATCAAAGACAGGGATTGCTTCAGGCTTGAGATTCGAATTATTTGCTCCTCAGCCTGAAGTAGTGCATGATTTTTATATTGAATTACCCATAAAAATTACAGTAGTGGGATCTTACATGCAATTAGCAAGATTCTTAAGTCGTGTGGCTGAAATGAACAGAATAGTCACTTTGCATGAGTTTAGTGTTGAGGGGGTATCCTCTGAGAATGGAAAAACAATCTCTCAGGATGAATTGGTAATGAATATCATAGCTAAAATATATAGATACCGGGCGCAATGACAATTAAAAATAAAGCTATTCTATTGACTGGGCTGTTGCCTCTATTGCTGAGTGCTTGCTCTGGGGATAATAGCGATCTTGTTAAGTACATCAACGATGTGAAATCAAGGCCTGGAAGGCCTATTGAGCCTATTCCTAAGTTTGCCCCCCTACCTATCTTTAGGTTTCCAGAAAATGATAATAGACGTAATCCATTTAAACCTATTGATCAAAAAAAGAGGAGTGATCTGTATGCTCCGGATAAAACAAGACCTAAACAGCCTTTGGAGGCTTTTCCTTTAGATGCTTTAAAATTTGTAGGTACTTTAGAGAAAGATAATGAGATTTGGGCCCTGATAAAACAGCCTGATGGACAGATTACTCGAGTGAAGGTTGGGGACTACATGGGGCAAAATTATGGCCGTATTATTTTAATTAAAAATGAACTGATTAAACTGGAAGAGACTGTGCAAAATTCAGGAGTGTGGGAAAAACAGATTACCACAATTAATTTGGATACTGGCAAAAAGCAGGAGTGATGTGTGCGAAAAATTATCGCTATTTTGATATTGATTAGTGTCAGTTTTAGTGTGGCCTATTCTAAAAGTAATTCTTTGATTTCAGTAAAAATACTGCCTTTGCCTGAAAATAGGGTAAGAATTGATTTTCAATTTGCTAAACCTTTAAAGCAGCTTCCTGCAAGTTTTATTACCCAGAAGCCCCCTCGTCTAGTATTAGATTTTATTAGTACAGACATGCAACTTCCTCATGAACAGAAAACAAAGACCATTGAGTTGGGTTCATTACGTAGTTATAACATTGTTGCAGTAGGGGACAGAGTAAGAGCCATATTGGAATTGGATCGCTCAGTATCTTATTCAGGCAGTACGGCGGGTTCGGTTTATAGTCTTGTCCTGACTGGTAAAAGTAATGATTTATTCGAAAATACCAAAGAAGTATTTATAACTAATCAAGTTGTGAACGCGAAACACGAAATTAAAAGAATTGATTTTCGCGGTATAGAGAAACAAGGGGGTAGGGTTTTAATCGATGTTTCTGATACAGGTATTCCAATTGATGTAACACAAGTTGGTAAGGAAATAATAGTTAATTTTATAAATACAAGAATTCCACTGAACTTGATGAAGCGTTATGACGTTTCCGATTTTCATAGTCCAGTACAAATCATCACTATGCAACAGGAAGGCACAAAGGTTCGAATGACCATCCTTAGCAAAGGCGATTATGGGCATTTTGTTTATCAGGTCAATAAACAATTTATGGTCGATGTATTCCCTTTAACTGCCGAAGAAATTCGCCAGGCGAAATTGAAAAAACAGGTATTTACTGGTAAACGAATTTCTTTAAATTTCCAGAATATTAGTATTCGAGCAGTACTTCAATTACTGGCGGATTTTACTGGAATTAATATGGTAGTTAGCGATAAGGTACAAGGAGATATAACCCTTAGATTAAATGATATACCCTGGGACCAAGCGCTGGATATTATTTTAACGACCCAAGGCCTGGATAAGCGTAGAAAGGGTAATGTCATGCTGATAGACACCAAAGCTTCTATGGATAAAATGGAGGAAGAGCAACTCAAAAGTCAACAGACAATAGAAAAGTTGGAACCGATACGCTCTGATTTGATTCAAATTAATTATGCAAAAGCAGTTGATATTGCTGTTTTGGTTAAGGATAAACAAAACTCCTTGCTATCCGAGAGAGGTAAGATAAGTGTAGATGCAAGAACCAATACGATTTGGATTCAAGACACAGGTACCAAAATTGAGGAAGTGAGGGAGCTGATAAAGCAATTGGATGTGCCTGTTAAACAAGTTCTTATCGAGGCGCGTATTGTTGAAGTGACGAAGGATTTTGCTCAGGAACTTGGGATAAGATGGGGTATATCTAAACCAACTCATTTAAGTGGTACTTTGGAAGGTGCTAACCAGTTAGCCCAAGGAACACTACCCGCTAATGTAACTCCGTTGAGTGATCGATTAAACTTGGATTTGGCGGCTGCAGTTTCTCCTCTAACAGGCGCTCCGCCAGCTTCGGTGGGTATTGCGTTAGCTAAGCTTGGTGATAATATTTTATTGGATCTGGAATTATCGGCATTGGAAAGCGAAGGGCGTGCTGAATTAATTTCCAGTCCAAGACTAATCACAACGAATCAACAAGCAGCAGTTATTGAGTCAGGTGAGGAGATTCCATACCAGGAGGCTACTTCAAGTGGTGCTACAGCGGTCGTATTTAAAAAAGCGGTATTGAGTTTGAAAGTGACACCACAAATTACACCTGATGGCAAAATTTTAATGGATTTACAGATAAATCAGGATACACCTTCTCCCCGAGAATTTCTTGGAGTCCCTGCGATAATTACAAAAGAGATCCAAACGAATGTATTAGTTAATAATGGTCAAACCATAGTTCTTGGAGGTATTTATAAGCAAGATAAGAGAAAAACAATCAACAGAATACCTTTTTTTGGCGAATTACCTGTAGTTGGAGCTGCATTTAGAAATAGTGAAATTACTTTGAGAAATGAAGAGTTGCTTATTTTTATTACTCCAAGAATAATAACCAATGCTCTATCGATTACTACTATTGAAGGCCGTGAAAAAGAAGTTTATAAATAAATGAGATATAACTATCATGTTATCTGATGATATATAACGAATTTTTAGTAGGTTGGTGCTGCGTAAATAGCGAGGTCCAACATGCTAATCTCTTGGTTTTTTCCAAATCAGGTTAATGCGTGTCAAACTGTATTTATATTAAAACTATTAACTAATGGTTGTGCTTGTGATACGGTGAGTGTGTTATAATAAATAAGTTAGGTTGCTATATTTTAAAAAGCCTTTAACCTTAATAAGCCATGGAATGTGCAAAGACGCAAGTTCAATGGGCAGCAAGAAATTGCGATAAGTAATTATTTTGTATGTAATTAATTATCATCCGTTGTAGAATATCGGAAGTTTTTAGATTGTAGTTGGATGTATTCCTAATTTATGTTATTTACTTTAAACCTTAGAGCTGTAGGTAATGCTTTATCTCGTAGCGGATTGTAAATATCATGAAATCATCTAAGACGTGTATCTAATTTGTTGTTATAATGGGCATGGTTAATTATGACAATTCAGTAGAAGAGGTATATAAGAAAAAATGAGCATAGTTAAAGTACGAAATATTTTTCTCATTGGTCCCATGGGTGCTGGAAAGAGTACTATAGGACGTGCTTTGGCAAAGGAGCTCAAACTGGAATTCTATGACTCAGATGAAGTAATTGAAGAGCGCGCTGGCGCTGATATATCATGGATTTTTGATATAGAAGGGGAGGAAGGATTTAGGCGTCGAGAACAAAAAGTTATCGATGAATTGACTCAAAAGAATAATATAGTATTGGCAACTGGTGGTGGTGTGGTCATTACTCCTGAGAATAGAAATGCTCTTGCAGCTCGTGGAACAGTAATTTATCTCAAGACATCTTTACAACAGCAATTTGAAAGAACAAAACGTGATACGAAACGACCTTTATTACAAACTGATGATCTTGAAGGACGACTGGAACTGCTAAGAGACGAGCGAGAACCTTTTTATGATGAATTAGCAGATGTCAGCTTTGAGACTGATAAATTAACCGTAAAAGCTGTAGCCAATAACATAATAAAATATTTGTATGGCGAAGTTTGAACTTTATGCCAAGGTTGATATTTCTCTATCAGGATATCAATATCCAATAATTATATGCCAAAATGGATTAATGGATTCTGATTTCATCAATCGCCTCGTCACTTCAGAACAAGTGTTTGTCGTTACCAACAGGACAATTGCGCCTTTGTATTTGAATTTGTTGCAATCTATTTTATCTACAAAGCAATGTGATGTCGTTGTATTAGAGGATGGTGAGAAGCATAAGAATCAACAAAGTTTGTTTAGCATTTACGATTCTTTAATTCAAAACCAACATCATCGAGATACTTGCATAGTAGCTTTAGGTGGAGGAGTGGTTGGTGATATTGCTGGATTTGCGGCTTCTACCTACCAACGAGGCGTGTCATTTATTCAAATACCTACGACGCTTTTGGCTCAAGTCGATGCTTCAGTAGGGGGTAAAACTGCTATCAATCATCCTTTAGGAAAAAATATGATTGGCAGTTTTTATCAGCCTATGGCTGTTATAATTGACTTAAGTACCTTACAAACATTGCCTGAACGAGAATTTCGCTCAGGTATTGCTGAGATGATAAAATACGCCTTGTTGGTGGGTGGGGCTTTTTTTAAGCAAATTCAACAGGTGCTTCAGCAAGGATTAACAGTAGATAGCCCAGAATTACCACAATTAATAGCAGAATGTTGTCAAATTAAAGCAAAAATTGTAGAACAGGATGAAAAAGAATTAGGACAACGCGCCTTACTTAATCTTGGGCATACTTTTGCCCATGCACTAGAAACATATACTAATTATCAAAGATGGTTACATGGTGAAGCGGTAGCTATAGGGCTTTATTGCGCTTCGCTATTATCGAAAAAAATGGGTCTACTTGATAAAATGATTGTGGATGAAGTAGAGCAGATGCTGATTGATGCAGGATTACCTTATAAAATTCCAAAATCAATAGATTTAAGTCAATTAAGAGACTTAATGAATTTGGATAAAAAAGTAAAAAACAATTGTTTGCGTTTTGTGGTGATGAAAAAACCAGGTGTTTGTTATCTTGATGACTCGGTTACAGAAGATTGTTTATATGACACGCTGATTAATGCTGTAGAAGGAGAATAAAAATGGCAGATGATAAGACTCATCCTGAGGAAGGAACTGTAAATCAACCCAGGACTTTACTAAAACCTAGATCTTGGTTTGCAAAAATTGATTTCATTAATCATTTGATTCTTTCTAACAATCTACTAATAACTGTTTTGTCAGAAAAAGAGGGTGGGAAAACTTGTTTTAGTTCTCTATTACAAAATAATCTGGATCAACAGATTACATCAGTATTAATTAAGGTGAAACCACCGCTGGATAGCCAAAATATTATCAACCAGCTTACTACTCAGTTACATCTTAACCATAGTAAAGACATTGATATTCATTCCATCGTAACCCAAATCAATGAACGAAAAACTCATGTTCTTTTGATCATTGATGATGCGCAATATTTGCCTGAACACTTCATCAAAGAAATCATGATCATGATAAAAAATCAGGGAAATTTGGGATTTTTTCATGTTTGTCTTATTTCTAATTATTCAATTATTGCTACACTACATGGTTTTGTGACGGACCAATTTAGTAATCTTATACACACCATAGAATTAGGAAAATTGACTGAAGGTGAAACCAGAACTTATGTTTTGCAACGAGTAATGAACTCTCATTTAATTAACAAACCACTTACTGACGTGCAATTCAAGCAATTTTATCAGTTGAGTAAAGGAAATTTGGCGAAAATCAATGCAAATTTGGGATCATTTATCTCCAATTGCTCAACTAAAAATGGAAACAATAAGTATGCTATTTTAAAAAGAACTGGTTTGGCAGCAAGTGTTGCTATTGCAGCAAGTCTATCCTACTTCTATTTTGATAGGGTATACGATGCCAATAAACTACCTGACTTGGCTGCTGTGACAACTCCACCTCCGATAAAAGACATTGTTAAAGAAATTGAGACTCCATCTATGAAGCAATTAGCGAGTTATATTGCTTCATGGGAAGATTCTTCTACAAGACAATTGGTTCATTATGGGTTACCTAAAAAACAAATTTTAGATGATTTCTTGGATGAAGAGGAAAATATTAATACAGTTGCCCTTGTGGATAAAGTAGTTGTTATTCCGAAGGTAAAACCTAATAATCAGTCTATGCAAGCATTATCTCAGAAATCACCAGTAGTGATTAGTGAGTCTAAATTGCCCTCGGTCCCAATTTTGGCACAGAAGAAACCAACTCATCAGAGAACTGTAGTTAAAAAAAATATAAATAATCATTTATATACCATACAGTTGGCTGCAAGCCATAAAATGGAAGATATCAACAAATTTAAGAAAAATAACAAACTGCTTGCGCAAAGCGTGATAAGACATTTTACAAATGCAAAGGGCAGTTGGTACATATTAACTTTTGGAGAATATGAGAGTAAGGTCCAGGCTCAGAGGAATATAAAAAAATTGCCAGCTGAGCTTGTCAAATTAAATCCTTGGATACGAACTGTGGAAGGTCTTTCCAGCATAGGTTAGGTCACAAATTGAAGGGCAAAAATTGTCTTTGCTCCCCCTAATTCTGGGAAAACAGGCTCAAATCTGCTAATCTTAACTTAGCCATCAGAATTTTAAGGAGAAAATGATGTATAAAAGGGTATTATTTGCTACGGACTTTGATGAGGTGGGTCTACGAGCAGCTGAGAAGGCAAAAAAAATAGCTGATGAAAATAATGCTGATTTAATCTTGGTGCATGTAGTTGAACCGATCCCAGCTTATGCTTACCCTGGTTTTGCAGGATTTGCTGAAGTAGAGATGTCTATTCGTGAGCAAGCTGAAAAAGAATTAAATGAATTGGCTGAAAAATTAGGCGTAGATGAGAGGCACCGTTTTATAGAGTTTGGTTCAACCAAAAATGAAATCTTAAGGGTAGCGAAAGAGCATAAAATTGATTTGATCGTTACTGGAAGCCATGGAAAGCACGGCCTTTCTTTATTATTAGGATCCACTGCCAATGCCATTTTGCATGGTGCAGAATGTGATGTTTTAATTGTAAGGCCTAAAGTAAATCATTAATTAAGAAGCTTTGATTAAACCCGTATTTTGTTTTAATTAAGTTTGGGGTTTTATAGGTTGAGTTATTTTGATCCACAGGCATCATTGAAAAGCGTATTCAATATCCCATATTGGATCGAATGACCAACCTATAGGCACATGGTTGCTGTCGGGGAAATGGAATTTTAAATAAAACCTGACATTCAATAAACTTCAGAAAACCAGTATACTATGTCTTTTTACAATTCGAATTGAATCGACTAATGAAATTGCTACGTGGTTCCAATCATTTTGCTTTATTTGATAAAGGTGCTGTTGCCACCATTGGTAATTTTGATGGTGTTCACATAGGGCATCAGCATTTGATTAAAGCGTTAAGGGTAAAAGCAGATAAGCTGCAGTTGCCTCTGGTTGTGATATTATTTGAGCCTCAGCCTAGAGAGTATTTTCATAAAAATAATGCTCCTCCCAGGCTCTCTAGTTTAAGGGAAAAGATAGACATATTACGCCAATGTCAGGTGGATTACGTGTATTGTATAAAATTTGATGAAAACTTGGCTCAATCCACGGCATCATTTTTTGCTCGTCATTACCTATTGGAAGGATTAAAAATACGATATCTCTTAGTTGGGCAAGATTTTCGTTTTGGTAAAGACCGAAAGGGTGATGTTGAATTACTTAAAACTTTGGGCGCTAATTATTCTTGTGAAGTGGATGTTTATCCTGATTTTTTCATTGGAAATGAGAAAGTGAGTTCCACCAAAATTAGAGAAGCATTGCAAAGAGGAGAATTGCCTCAGGCAGCCAAGTTTTTAGGTAGACCTTACAGTATGTGTGGACGGGTAATAAAAGGTGATGGAAGGGGGCGTCAATGGGGAATTCCAACTGCCAATTTGGGCATGCATCGTTTATCGGTACCATTACAAGGTGTTTACGTTGTCCAAGTGCATATCCATTCAAAAATGGTAACTGGAGTAGCGAATATTGGAACGCGACCTACTGTTGAGGGAACCCAAAATATTTTGGAAGTGCATTTGTTTGATTTTAATGAGTCTATTTATGGGGAACTATTGCAAGTAATTTTCTTGCACAAACTTCGGGATGAAGTTAAATTCACGTCTGTGGATGCGTTAATTACACAGATTAATCGTGATATTACAGAAGCAAAGGCATTTTTAAAGCAGGGGTATAGCCTTGCAAATGATCAATCAAATAATGTCATGAACAGGATCGGCGATGTAGTTTAATTTACCTATTAAGGTGATTTGGCGTCCAAGCTTTTTACTGCATATTAACAGTAATCGTTCAAGATGGGCCAAAAATATGGCATTTCGGCGATACAGGGCGAACAGTTACTATTAAAATGACACAGGAAAAAATTGAAAATTATCAAGAGAGATTAATGATTTGGCAGAGTAGGCACCTATGGCAGAATATAAAGATACTTTAAACCTTCCAAACACTTCATTCCCAATGAAAGCAAGTTTGTCCATTCGAGAGCCGGAAATGCTGGCAGAATGGCAAGCTAAAGGAATTTATCAAAAGATTCGCAAATCTCGATCTGGGAAGAAGCGTTTTATTTTACATGATGGTCCTCCTTATGCCAATGGCCATCTGCATTGCGGGCATGCGCTAAATAAAATTCTTAAAGATATTATTATTAAATCAAAGACATTTAGTGGCTTTGACGCGCCCTTCGTACCGGGGTGGGATTGCCATGGTTTGCCTATAGAATTGAATGTAGAAAAGAAAGTAGGTAAAGCAGGAATGAAGATTACTCCCAGCGAATTTCGCGCTAAATGTAGGGAGTATGCTGCAAGTCAAATAGATATACAAAGAGAGGAATTTCAACGGCTTGGGGTTATGGGAGACTGGTATAATCCTTATGTAACTATGGATTATCGTTATGAGGCAAATATAGTCAGAGCTCTGGGCTTAATGATTAAAAATGGCCATTTGCAGCAAGGGTTTAAACCAGTCCATTGGTGCATTGATTGCGGCTCTGCCTTAGCGGAAGCAGAAGTGGATTATGAAGATAAGATTTCTCCTTCTATTGATGTGGCTTTTGCAGCAATAAATCCATCAGATTTTATTGAATGTTTTGGAATTAACCCTGATGTAAAACCCTTAATTCTGCCTATCTGGACTACGACCCCTTGGACATTACCAGCGAATGAAGCAGTTTGTCTGCATCCGGAAATTGATTATTCATTAATTGATGCTGGCAATTCTTATTATGTTGTAGCTACCGATTTGGTTGAATCTGTGATGGCACGATACAAAATTAGCCATTATAAAATTTGTGGTTCCACTAAGGGACGAGTTTTTGAGCGCTTTAAATTACAACACCCATTTTACCATCGACATGTCCCAGTAGTTCTTGGTGAGCATGTGACTACAGAATCAGGTACTGGTTGCGTGCATACTGCGCCGGCGCATGGCCCTGATGACTATCTGGTAGGCCAAGCTTATCATTTGCCATTAATCAATCCAGTTTTGGCCAATGGATGCTTTGCAGAAGATGTTGAATTATTTGCGGGCCTTTCAGTATTAAAGGCTAATGACAGTATCTTGGGGGTATTATCAGAAAAAAACGTTCTTTTATCCAACGATAATCTCCGACACAGCTATCCCCATTGTTGGCGCCACAAATCCCCAATGATTTTTCTTGCTACCCCACAGTGGTTTATCTCGATGGATAAAGCCAATTTGAGGGAGGCTTTATTGAATCAAATTGAAGAAGTTAATTGGGTGCCGGACTGGGGGAAAGCTCGAATTGGCAATATGATTGAGAATAGACCTGATTGGTGCATATCAAGACAGAGGGCGTGGGGCACTCCTATGCCTTTGTTTGTTCACAAAACAACAAGAGAGCTTCATCCTAATACTTTGGAATTAATAGAAAAAGTTGCCTTGATGATTGAGAAATCAGGTATTGACGCTTGGTTTGAATTGGATAGTGTCGAATTACTTGGAGATGACGCTCAATATTACGATAAAATTATAGATACTATGGATGTATGGTTGGATTCTGGCACCTCACATTATAGTGTGTTATATCATAATAATAATTTAGGGTTTCCAGCAGATGTCTATTTTGAAGGCTCTGATCAGCACAGAGGATGGTTTAACTCCTCTTTAACAACTGCAGTCGCAATGTATGGGGTGGCTCCCTACAAAACTGTATTGACTCATGGATATACTGTTGATGCGGAAGGCAAAAAGCTATCAAAGTCCAAGGGGAATTATGTCGCTTTGGATAAATTAGTAAATCAACATGGAGCTGATATTTTAAGATTATGGGTGGCATCGACTGATTATCGTCATGAAGTGAGTATTTCTGAGGAAATTATTAAGCGCAATGCCGATGCTTACCGGAGAATTCGTAACACAGCCCGCTTTTTATTAGCTAACTTATTTGATTTTAATCCAGATACTGATTGTGTTAATGCCAAGGATTTGTTGGAGCTGGATAGATGGGCTCTAATGCGTTGCCAGCTTTTACAGGAAGAAATTATTGCAGCCTACGAAAATTATCATTTCCATTTGATTTATCAGAAAATCCATAATTTTTGTGCTGTCGATATGGGCAGCTTCTATTTGGATTTGATTAAAGATAGACAATATACGACTGCAAAAAACAGTATCGCGAGACGTTCATGCCAAACAGCAATGTATCATTTAGTTAAAGCCTTTGCTGTTTGGTTAGCTCCTATCTTATCGTTTACTGCAGAAGAAATATGGCAAGCGATTCCTGGATATAATAATGAATCCATTTTCATTGAACATTGGTATGATGCGTGGCCAATGATTACTGATGTGAATATGGAAGATTGGGAGCAACTACATTTAATTCGTGATGAAGTCAATAAGGCTTTGGAGGAAACCAGGCAGAAAGGCGAAATAGGTTCTGCTTTAGCTGCTGAGGTGACTCTTTATGCTGATGATAAGATATTACCCAAACTGACGAGATTAAATGAGGAATTGCGTTTTTTATTGATAACATCGGATGCAACAGTTTATCCCATCAATCAATCTCCCAAAGGATTACCCGTCACTGAATGTGGCGCCTCTATACAGGTAGTTGCCAGTGCTTATGAGAAATGTACTCGTTGTTGGCATAGACGCGCAGACGTTGGTCAGAATAAAGAGCATCCTGAGTTGTGTTCACGCTGTGTAGGTAATATTAGCGGGCAGAATGAAGAGAGATTTTACATATGAAAAAATGGCCTTGGTTTGCACTCAGTATTTTGGTAATTATCTGTGATCAGGTAAGTAAGTATTGGGTTGGGGTATTGTTAATTCCCTATAAACCGATGCCAGTTATTCCTATGTTGAATTTTACCTTGGCGTTTAATACAGGGGCTGCCTTTAGCTTCTTAAGTGGTGCTGGTGATTGGCATAGATGGTTTTTTGCCGGGTTTAGCCTCTTAATGAGCATTATTTTAGTGATTTGGCTGCTTCGCACTCCAGAACGAGCAAAATTTCAGGCTTTAGGCATAAGCCTCATTTTAGGTGGGGCCTTAGGTAATTTGATTGACAGGGGATTGCATGGTTATGTCGTTGATTTCATAGACGTCTATTATAAACACTATCATTTTGCTACTTTTAATTTGGCAGATAGTGCTATTTGCATTGGAGCTGCAATTCTGGTTCTGGATTTACTGATCCGCAGAGGATAATGGAAGCGTAGTTGCTCCATCGTATTTTCTCCCTGCCTTGATATTAGATAATTGAGTGCGCCAAGTTCGCTAAGGCATTCAATTGTTTTTTATCCGGGTTATGAATAACCACTGCTGCAACAGTAGGTATGTTTAGGTAATGCTCTGCTTCATTCCACTCAATTTCGGTAGGGAACAAACTTAATTTCGGTAAGTATTTATTTAACATATTGCAAAATACCTGGTTAGCGGGACAGGGGCGTACTTGTTGGAATCCAAGGTGTATTGCAGCCATCGCTTCTGAAAGCGTAGCAACGCCTGGGAAATAACACATGGAATAAACACTGGCTGTTTGGGCAACGGGAGGTAAAAAACCAGGGCTGGAGGCAAAAAGGACGCCAGCTTGATAACATTGTTCTAGCTGCTGGGTATCAATAATGCCGCTGGCTCCAATTTTTAGTGTAGGGTATTGATCTTTAATTTTTGCTAAAAGATTAGCATCCGTTGAATTAATTTCAACTAAATCAAAACCAGAATCAGAAATATGATCCAGGCGATCAAATAAGAAATTATCAATATCCAGAGCTATTATTACAGATTGATTACCCAACAGTTTTTCTATAATCATGTTTAATTCCGAAATTCTGCAATAACTTTTAATGGTAGAAGACTTATTGCCAATTGGCAAGTATCTTGATAAGAAAAACATCAACTTGAATGATGTTTGTATGGATTTTGAAAGTTGTTTTGTCAATGTTTGATTGAAAAATCTTCCCGGATCACGGTTTTTGCCTAATCCGGGCTAGGAAATAAACCCCTCTAAAATTTTCATTAAGAAGCTTTAAATGGGGTAGGGGTAATATCAAACGGGTTATATCGTTGCTCCTGAGCTTTGTCCGTTTCGCTTTGTATTGAGGTAACGCTAGGTTTTGTAGTATCTACTCCAAATCTTTCTAAGTTTCTCAATAGGCTCTGCATCATTTGAAAGGGGATTGGCCCTTTACGAGGCAACTGATTCATTGCGAGTGTATAGTAATTACGGGCTGGTCCAGCAGGAATTTGATTTTGAAGTTGGAGTTTCTTTAGTTGATCACGAGTGAGGCCAGAAGTTTCCGAATTCTTCATTTCTTCTATTTTGGCTTTGAAAAACATAGTAACCGAAGCGAGGCTTGGAGTTGGCTTCGGTGATGAAGCGCTTGTACTGCCTCCAGATGGGGACAGAGTGGGTGTATCCTGACTCAAATTAGGTTGATTCATTTGGCTTAAAGCGTTACTCATGGTGGCTTGATATTTACTAATGCTATTGGCAATTTCGAGCCCTTCTTTTTTATTGTCTTGTACTTGCTGCCTTGCTTCTTCAACACGTCCTTTATGTACAGTAGTTTCAAGCCCTCTGTTATGATGTACCAATTTCTTAACCGTCATTGGTGTTTCGTATTTAAGGCGATCAAAAGCTTGTTCCGCTTGCTTTTGTTTTTCCGGGCTGTGTTCTATTGATTCCCAGTTTTCATTTTGGTTCAAGAGATAAAATTTACCATCTTTTTCAAGAATCCGTTGTTCTTGATGGATAGGATAAAATTTGCCATCTATTTCAGCAAGCTTTTGCTCTTTCCCTATAACAAATTCGGCCTCTTTTAATGAGTCAACAGGATTGCCTTTAGCATCAATGAAGCGTTTTTCTCCTCGGTGCACTGCAAGCATATCCTGAAGGTTAGCTAATTTTAAATTCGCCCCATTATGACGCTGCATCAATTCAGGTACTTTTTCATTATCGGCTGGATCTCGACTAATAATAAAATTATTAAGCTCCTCCAATTGCTCTTCCATTTTCAAGGTAAGCCTTTGAATTGTTGCTTCGAGCTTAATTCCTACCATGTCTTTTTGGGCATTAGCATAATCTTTCTCAGCTTTCTCTAATGCTTCAGAGTTCCCTTTAATCGCATCCCACTGACCTTTTTGTACAAGATAAAACTGTCCGTTATGACCAATGACTTCTTGATTTTTATTGATAATTAATTTCGCATCTTTTAATGATGCAGGTTCTCCCTTTTCATTGACAAAAGACTTTTCTCCTTTATGAACATCACGCATAACTTGTAAAGCAGCAAGTTTCATTTTTATGCCATCATGTTCACGTTGCAAAGATTGAGTCATTTGCTCATCGCCTTGATGCTTGCTCATTAATTGCATGAGTTTGTCGCCATCTCTGGAGAAGAATTCCATTCGTTCTTCAATTTCATCAAGAGACAGGTCTTCAGTGTCTACCAAGAAACTGTCTAATTCTTCAGTACTGGCTTCCTGCTCATAGAGATCATATTTATCCTCTATTTCTTTTCCTTGACGTTCCAATTTATTCAGATTTTTCTCTAGATCCTCTCTTTTTGCAGCATTTTCTTGAGCACGTTTGATGAGATCATCATACTCTCTGAGCATACTTTGTAAGGCTTCATTTTGCTGTGTGGAGCTGGGCTGAGTACTGCTTGGAGTGCTTGTTTTTCCGGCATCTTTTATTGCTTTTTCATTTTGATCATGGATGATTTCTTTAACTTTTTCTGCCGCCTCTGATTTTTCAGATAGATACCATAGGAACAAAGCAGCCTTTAAACGGCGCATGAAGAGCTCATGTTCTTGTATTTTTTCCTGATGTTGCAAAAGAATGTTTTTTTCAAGCACTATGTGGTGACTTATTTCATTGACAACTTCTATGCCGGCTGGGGACATAAGAAATTTTTTTACTTGAAAGGAATTTTTTAAGCCTTCTCGGCCCAAATTGATGGTGGAACCACTGTCTTCTTTTGCCTGTGGATCAAGCAAGCTGGATTCAATCCATTTCTCAAATGAAGTTTTGAAAGGTTTGACAGATTCTTTGTCTTTGATTTCTTTTTTAGTATCAGAGGCATACGATTTCTCTTCTCTGTTACTGTCTTTTGCTGAGATTTGCTTATTGTTTTCAATTGGCACTTGTTCAACTGTTGTAGGCTTTTGTGTATGTTCTTTTTCTTGAGATTTAGTATGTGCTTTAGCTGTATGAACTTCAGGTGATTTGCTTTTTTTTACCATAAACAGGATCCTTAAATGCCCATAGTTAATTTATATTATACACAATATTGGTCAATAAAACATCAGTTTATTCATGTTTTGCCGTATTTTACATAATAAATTGCCATTACTTTAATGTTTCATCTTAGGAGTAAGTAATTCAATTTGCAAATAAAAGGTTTAAAAAATTAAAGAGTCAGTATGTTTCCTTCCCTATTCGCTTCAGTATTTTCTGCTGCATTAGTTGCGTTATTGAATAAAGTTGGAAAATGCTGATGTGGAGCAGATCCTTTTTGAGAGAGGTTGAATCTGTTATCACCTAATAAATTACGTAATAAACAATGACTGTCTGAATGCGGAATCAGTTCACAGCGCCTAGGTTCGCTTAAATAATATTGATGATCATCTAGCTTTCTATGCGTCTGCAAGTCTTCTTCATGAAATGCCCAATGATATAATTCGCTGCGATTTACCTCAATGAAAGAGAGTAAATATTGTTTTAATTCTCCGGCCTGATTATCAATTTGGTTGCAAATCAAAGTCAGCCCATGAGCGCCAGCTGAGAATAGGGTACCTACCGAATTATCCCAAAACTGTCCGAAATTATAAAGGATGCTACCGACAGCGTAGGCAATGACTCTTGAAATTGGGTTAATAATAGATAAGGTTATTCTTGTAGTTAATGACAAAGCATCAATCAGAGGGAGAACCAAACAATTTTTAATGAGTTGCAGAGGGGGTAAAAAAATCAATCGGATGCCATTAATACTGCAGTTTCTCAAAATATTGTTGGAAAAATGTCCAAAAGGGGAGGTAAAACCATAAAGAGGTGAGAATTTAAATTCAGAGACAAAGTTGCTTGTAGAGGGTCGTTCTGCGATCTCAATAAGTAATTGACCTATCTTGCTGATATTCCCCATTGTCGCGAGTGTTTTACGAAAAAAATTGGTGATCCCTCTAAAAGGGACATGAATTAAAAGAGAACTCCCTTCCAGTAAAGGGATAGTTAAAATAGCCAAAATAAGATCAGCAGTAGCAGCCACTGTTTGTTTGCTTAACCGTTTTACTAAAATGGCATTTTTTTTCCAGCCATTGATAAAACCATTTTGGTAGCCATAATAAAAACCTTCAAAAAAGGGAGCAAAAGCTAGTTTTCCAATATTAATAATGTTCTTACAGAACCATTTACAAGTTCCAAGTAACCAGTCATCACCTGGATGCATAATGGTATCATAGACAGCTGCTCCGCCTTTACCGCCGAGAGCAGCATAATTAGTGTAGGGAAAATCACCCATTTCATGTTGTAAAGAAGGAATTGCTTTGGTTAAACCATAACCAAGACTGAGCGCTAAAGCGGCAATTATGGCAATTTCTGCTGGATCTTCTTTTAAGATAGAAACAGCATCAACAAAAAATTTATCCAAATTACCGCTAACGACCATGCCTTGCCAGAGTGTTGCAGAGGCTGAGATGGCCTCTGAAGTCGTACCATGGTTCATTAAACGAGCTAATTTTTGAACGGGCTCAATTCCATGAATCAGACCACTTAAATGTAGCTTCGTTAATATATTAGCGAGAACATTAGGGGCAAGTACTGCACCTGCTCCATAGACATAAGCAGCCATAGCTAATGTCCCAATCATTGGATTTCTCTCGCTGGTGTCTATAAAAAATCCTGCCAAATGGCGCACTACTCCCAGGATTCTATGCAACGGGTTTTCATAAGTGTGGGGGCTAGGAAGATGGTTTGCTCGTGCAATTACATAAGGGCTATTATTAATTTGATCTCTAATAAATTCTTCAAGGGTTTGCCCATTTGCAAGGAATCCTTGATTTTCCAGAGCCTTATGTAAAGAATGGCTTTTATTTTTTTTTGATCCTGGATGTTTACCTGTTTCGGAAGAAACGCTCTTGGGAGCATGGCCAGCATGGACATGATTAAAAAATTCTTCATGCAGATCGTGTACAATAAATTGACTCATGCTTGTGTAGAAGCTTTTAAAAAAATCAGGTATTCGGGAAATAAATGCTCTAAGGCGAAGACTAACTCTTTCAGGAAGATAAAGATGTCTTTTACTGATTTGACTTAAAATATATAAATCTTCCCCATCTGGTAAGGGATAAAATAGTTGATCATGAATAAAATATTGGAGGGGAACTAATTTGTTTTCAAGTCGCAACAAGATTGTTTTATCTTTTGGCACAATAACCCAGTTGCCATCAGGTAATAGACTTAGCAGTTTTGTTGCTTTTTTTATACTCTTTGCTGTGATTGGTTCATTACTACTTTCTGTGAAGCTCTTAACCAGTTCAACGAGGTTGGTATAACCTTGTTGAGGGAGCCCTTTGAGTTTATAGTAAGGGGTAATTTGGGTAATCGATACGCCATTTGAGCGTTCTTGGACTTCGATTTTATGGCTAGGTTTGGTAGTAATCGCAAGATAGCGCATCCAATCTTGCCCATCACGCCATAGTTTAGTAATAAATTGCTCCAGTTTGGCAAAGCGATTAGCCGGTAAATCTTTAAGTTCTGGGGCTGGATTAAGTTGGTAAAGCTGACAAATAGACCTTAGGGCATCATCAAGATCTTGATTATTATGTCCAATGTGTATTTCACTATCCCAGATAAAACAAGGGGCGACTGGTTCACCATTTTGTGTTTTGGTGATCTTGGTGAAGTCCATTTGGTCTTGACGGGAAACAGGAAAAACTCGATTAAATTGATAATGCCGTGCTGCTTTTAGGGCACTATAAAGCTCATAACCTAAATTGCCTTCCGATACTACGGGATTATTTGCAATCAAACGATTGCCATCTTGGCAGCGTCCAAGTATGACAATCACTTGTTTTCTTAATTCTTCATGGCCTGTGTAATCGTGAGGTTTTAATTGCCTTTCTTTTTTTAATAATTTACTTAACGCAAGTACACCCGCATTGACTAGATTAATTTTTTCTTGCTGTTCAGGCTTAGCGGTTTTTTATAATTTTCAGCATGAAGTTTATAGCGATTAATGCGATTAATTATATCAGCTACTAACGAGGATGGTCTTTCTCCTGGAAGGGCTTTTAAAAATTCAGGGTTATGGGTAAATAACAATAATTGAACTGTTTTTTTATTATGGTTAGCTATTAAGCGTAATCTGTCGCCTCCTGGAAGGAGATATTCCATGGTATAGCTCCCATATAAAACCGTTCCAGCTTCATAGCTAAAAACACTGCCAGTAATGGTTGGCATGGCTTTATGGGTATATGGTGTAACTCTTAAAGGTACAACAACTTGAGTATGACCATTGTTGGTTTCAAAATCAGGCATAAAGACTTATTGTTTAAAATAAAGTAAAAGACCTGCTGTCATATTGTATACTTGTATAAGTTGTAGATAAGAAACCCTCAGCTATCTACTACAAAAAATCATTTATAATTTAGTGACAGTCAGGCAAAGGTTACTCGAATTAGAACTGAAATATCAAGTATCTATAGTGAAATTTTAGTTTCCATAATTCCTGTATGGAAGTTTTATATCATGACTGTTAAAATGTCTTAAAAATAAACAGGAATTAAGATTAATGAATAGTTATTGCGGATATATTGCTTTGGTAGGTAGACCTAATGTGGGCAAATCAACTTTGCTGAATCGTATTCTACAGCAAAAATTAAGTATTACCTCCAGAAAGCCACAAACTACCCGTCATAGCATTTTAGGTATTCAGACAGAAGGCGAATTTCAGTTTGTTTATGTAGACACTCCAGGTATTCATCAAGGGAATACAAAAGCGATTAATCGAATGATGAATAAAACCGCTATTAGCGTATTGCGTGATGTCGATGTTATTGCTTTTATTGTGGATGGGACCATTGGAAAGACGAAGATGAGTATGTATTGAACTTAATTCGACGTGCAGAAATTCCTTGTATTTTAGTAGTTAACAAGACTGATAAAATTACTGATAAAACAACGCTTCTGCCGTGGATAGAACAAATAAGTCAACGATATGAGTTTGCAGCGATTATTCCGATATCTGCAAAAACAGGTGTGCAAGTAAACGAGTTAGAAGCGAAATTAAAAACTTATTTACCTGAAGGTCCTCATTTATTTCCCGATGATCAGTATACTGATCGATCGACGAAATTTTTATGTGCTGAGCTCCTACGCGAAAAAATTTTCCGTTTTTGCGGCCAAGAGTTACCATATGCTGTGACAGTAGATATTGAATCGTTTAAAGATGAAGGGAATTTGGTTCGTATTCATGCTTTAATTCTGGTAGATAAAGAAAATCATAAGAGAATGGTGATTGGAGATAAAGGTCAAAAACTAAAGGAAATGGCAACTAGTGCTCGTTTGGATATGGAAAAAATGTTAGACAAGAAAGTTTTCCTGCAATGTTGGTGTAAGGTGAAGTCAGGTTGGTCTGATGATGAGCGTATATTAAAACAATTAGGTTATGACCATTAAATCTCTGCATGCCTGGGTGATTCATAAACAATGGTCTGGCGATACTAGTGCCAGAGTCAAGTTTTTTACGAAAGAATTAGGATTAATTAGTTGTCTTTGCAAAGGAGGAAGGACTCCTAAAAAGCAATCCTTACTCCAATCTTTTATTCCCTTATGGGTTAGTATTGAAGAGCGGTATAACCAATATTATTCAAGAACTATAGAAAACACTTCCTCTATGTTGGAGCTGGAAGGGGATTCTCTTTTTTCCGGCTTATACATCAATGAATTGCTTTATCATGCGCTAAGCTCCGACTGTAGTGACCCTGATTTGTTTGATGCCTATCAGTTGACATTAAATGGCTTGGCCTCTACACGTGAAAGGCAGAGCATTGAAGCGTTATTGCGTCGTTTCGAATGGGCATTACTTAAGGCATGTGGATATGCTTTCTCATTTCTTCATGAGGCACGCACAGAAGAATTGATTATTCCTGGGGCCTATTATCAATTCGTGCCTGGCGAAGGTTTCGTTTTGGGTAATGATAAAAATATTCCTGGCGAACATTTACTTGCTATAGCTGTAGATAATTTAAGTGAAGCAACCTATTTAAGATCAGCAAAATTAATAATGCGTCAGGCTATTGATCATCTTTTGGGCGGTCGGGAAATTAAAACACGGGCTTTGTATGGATAACGACCTCTATTGTTCTAGAATAGAGCTCTTGCCCTGTTATACAATATACTTCAATAGAAGTTTGGAAAGAACTTTAATATACTCTTCTTTTTCATATTTTTTGGTGCACAATGAATAAAGAGCTATTATTAGGTGTTAATATTGATCATATAGCCACAATAAGACAAGCTCGTGGAACTCGCTATCCAGATCCTGTTCAGGCAGCGATGGATGCCGAGGAAGCAGGGGCAGATGGCATTACTTTGCATATGAGAGAGGATTTACGTCATATTCAGGCGCGTGATGTGAGGCTAATCAAGCAAGTGCTGCAAACACGCATGAACCTTGAGTTAGCAGTTACTGACGCTATGCTTGATTTTGCAGAAGAAATTTCTCCAGAGCATACTTGTTTAGTACCCGAAAAAAGGGAAGAATTAACTACAGAGGGAGGATTAGATATTCTAACTCACCAAAAGGCTGTAGAAAAAGCAGTGCGCCGTTTACAGTTAATGGGAAGCGAAGTCTCTCTATTTATTGACCCGGATAAAGAGCAAATAAAAGCAGCTGTTGATGTTGGCGCTCCAGCTATTGAATTACATACTGGTTGTTATGCTGATGCTACTTCAGAAGAGCAACAACATTATGAATTACAACGAATTAAAGATGCGGCGGTATTTGCTGCCGGTTTAAATTTGATAGTGAATGCAGGTCATGGGTTACATTATCATAATGTCAAACCTATCGCTGCAATTAAAGAACTCAATGAACTTAACATTGGACATGCTATTATTGCCAGAGCTCTGTTTTGTGGTTTAAAAGAAGCGGTAAAACACATGCGCCAATTAATGCAGGAAGCGAGACACTATGTCAATGACTGACGTGATTGTCATCCGCATCACCGGAGATTCGGGGGACGGAGTGCAGTTGGTAGGTGAACAATTAACTATTAGTGCGGCACTAACAGGTCGTGATGTGCGCACTATGCCTGATTTTCCTGCAGAAATTAGGCTCCAGCAGGAACTGTTGCCGGGGTTTCTGGGTTTCAGCTGGCAATGGCTGAAAGAGCCATTTTTACTGCAGGAGAATCCCTGGATGTTTTGGTGGCTTTAAATCCAGCTGCATTAAAAAATTCTCTACAATATTTGAATCAAGGCGGCTTGTTGATCATTAATGAAGACAGTTTTCAAGAAAAAGATTGGCAAAAAGCTGGGGTCGAGAAGAATTTTCTGGATGGTTGTAAAGAGCATTATCATATCGTTTCCTTCCCATTAATTACTCAAACTCTAGAAGCAGTGGCCTCTGTGGAGCTCACAAAGCCACAAGCTATGAAAGCGAAAAATTTTTATATTTTAGGTCTGGTTTTATGGTTATTTGATTTGCCCACAGAAACATGTCAAAGCTTTATCGCTAAAAAATTCAAAGCTAACCCATCTATAGCCAAAGCTAATGAATTGACTTTGTTGGCAGGATATAATTTTGCTATGACGCTGGAGCTTTCTCGCCGTAATTATATGCTTGGGGAAGTCAACAGACATTCAGGGGAGTATAGGCAACTGACAGGAGTTGAGGCGGTAGGCTTGGCTTTAGCTACTCTAGCTACTTGCACTCAAATTCCTCTATTAGTGTCAGGTTATCCAATAACACCGGCTTCGTCTATTTTGCATGAATGTGCCCGATTATCTGATTATGGAGTCCAATTAATTCAGGCAGAAGACGAAATCGCGGCCATTTGTTCTTGTATTGGAGCAGCTTATGGAGGGCGCTTGGCCTTAACCTGTACTTCTGGGCCTGGGCTTGATTTGAAATGTGAAAGTTTGGGCTTGGCAATAGTGACTGAGTTGCCCCTGGTATTAGTAGATGTGCAAAGAGCTGGTGCCTCAACAGGGTTGCCAACTAAGACTAGTCAGAGTGATTTAAGGCAGGCTTTGTATGGGCGACATGGAGAAGCCCCGTTACCAGTTATTGCTGCCCAATCGCCATCGGACTGTTTTAATACTGTTATTGAAGCATTTAAAATTGCAATTAAATATATGACTCCAGTTATTGTATTGCTTGATGCTTATTTGGCTAATGCAGCAGAACCCTGGGAAATTCCTGATCTGGATACTATAAATCTGCCAAAACTGGAATTTAATCGATTTGACAAGCCTTTTCATAGAGATGAGTTTTTAAGTCGCAGCTGGAATATTCCTGGTACTGCTGGCTTTATTCATCAAATTGGTGGATTAGAAAAGCAGGGCGATGAAGGACGAGTCAGTTATGATGCTGAAAATCATCAGAAAATGGTGACTATGCGGGCTGAAAAAATCAAGGGGGTTGCTAGAGATTATTCTGCATTGATGGTTGAAGGAGACATCAATGCACCTCTGTTGGTTATTGGGTGGGGTAGTACTTTTGGTAGCTTGAAGTCTGCAGTACAGCAGTGCTTAGAGCAAAAAATACCTGTTGCTTATTTGCATTTACGTCATCTTAACCCGTTACCTAATGAGTTAGATTCTTTATTAAAAAAATATGAGAAAGTATTAGTTGCGGAATTAAATTCTGGTCAGTTATGTCAGTTACTCAGAGCGACTTATTTGATAGATGCGCAATCAATTAGTCAATGCAATGGTCAGCCTTTTAGTGTTAATCATTTAGTAAGTGTCATCAAAGCGGAAGCCAATTATGAACAACAATTATAAGCGTGAAGATTTTGTTAATACGAATGAAGTTCGTTGGTGTCCTGGCTGTGGTGATTATGCGATTTTAGCTGCCCTACAAAGAGTACTTCCCGAATTAGGCTTACCTCCTGAGCAGCATGTATTTGTATCAGGTATAGGTTGTGCCGGCAGGCTGCCTTATTATATGAATACCTATGGATTTCACACCATTCATGGCAGAGCAACGGCTGTGGCTACTGGATTAAAGGCCATGAGAGATGACTTATGTGTTTGGGTGATTACTGGTGATGGGGATGCCTTAAGTATAGGAGGTAACCATTTACTCCATATCTTAAGGCGCAATGTCAATGCGAATATTCTTCTGTTTAATAACCAAGTGTATGGTTTAACTAAAGGACAATTTTCTCCTACCTCTCAAAAAGGGCAGGTGACAAAAACATCACCAAAAGGAGTTACTACGGAGCCAATTAATCCCATGATGATAGCTCTGGCTGCAGGAGCTAGTTTTGTTGCACGAGCGGTTGATAAAGATCCTGGACATCTAGGTTCTATTCTTAAAAAAGCTTACGAACATCAAGGGTGTTCTTTTATTGAAATCTATCAGGATTGCAATATTTTTAATCATGGTGCCTTTGATGATTTTGCAGTTAAAAGTAATAGAGCAGAAAACACAATAATACTAGAAGAAGGGCAGCCTTTATTATTTGGTGCGCAAAAGGAAAAGGCATTGCAGTTATGTAACGAGCAGTTTACTCGAGTTTCAGCCGATGAAAAAAATCTTTATAAGCATGATTCAAGTAGCTTCATTGATGCTATGCGTTTAACGCGATTAACTTTCCCGGGTTATCCTGTTCCTCTGGGAATTTATTATCAAAATAGGCGTGAATTTTTTACTTTAAACCAAGAAGTGAAGAAAAAAGCCAGTGATTTGCCAGAACTTTTTAGAGCAAAGGCGAGTTGGCGGCAAGATTAGGGGTATGCACTGTAAATAAATTTAATTATTTTTAAAACATGGAAGTCATTTGTCAAACAATTGAATTTTATAGGGCGTTACGAAAAGCGCGGGATAACGTAGGTCTTATGGTTATTGATGGTGTGTCTCACCGACGAATCATGAAGTACTTATGTCATTGGTGTTTGTGGTGGAGAAGAACTGTAGCGTCGAATTGGAGTATTAACGAATTGCTTCAATGGTTATTAGATTCTTGTTGGAGGCCAAACGCCTATTGCGGTAGAATTTCTAATAGACTTTCGTTTAATTTGTCTTGTTTCTCTTGCATCAGGGACTCTTGGTTGGTTACCTGCATATGGACTTGCATTATACAGTTAATGTAAGTTATGGTCAAATTAGGGCGCGTTATAACCGGATACTGGCATTGTGTTTTTTGCAGGCTCTTTCTTGCTCATTTTGAGGTTATTGCTATAGCATGAATATCGGCGAAGCCTCATTCAAGGGGGAAAGTTCAAGGCGACATAAAAAATCTGTGCTCAATTCAAGATTGAATCGTGTCTAAAAAACTTCAGGGACGTTGCCTAATAATGTGATAAAAAAATCCCGGCATAAGCCGGGACTCAGGTAGAGGAGACGATATTAATTAGTCGCGCCCTGAAAAAGCACTTAGCAGGTTGAGCAAGCTAACAAATAAGTTATAAATAGAGACAAACAAACCAATAGTCGCTACGATGTAATTAGTTTCCCCTTCATGGATGATTGCACTGGTTTGCAATAGGATTAATCCAGATGAAATTAGTATGAATGCTGCAGAGATTACTAATTGCAAGGCAGGGATTTGGATAAATATTCCAGCTATCATGGCTAATAGAGCCACCATAACACCAACAAACAGGAAACCACCTAGATAACTGAAATCTTTTTTAGTGGTAAGAGCATAGCCTGAGAGGGCGAAGAAAATCATACCAGTACCGCCGAGAGCCGTAGCAACAATTTGTGGGCCGTTTGAGAAGCCTGTGATGTAATAGTTAAGTACAGGGCCTATGGTATATCCTAAAAAGCCTGTAAAAGCAAAAACACTAACCAATCCCCAAGCGCTATTTCTTAAGGCTTGGGTTAAAAACATCAAACCATAAACGCCAACGATCATTAGCAGAGGATTCATTGGTCGAGCGCCGCTAATAAAGGACACATAGGCAGTTAATGCGCTAAATAGAAATGTTAAGCTTAGTAATAAATAAGTGTTTCGCAATACTTTATTGGTTGCGATCACCGATTCACTACGTTGAGTAAGTAGGGTAATATCATTTCGGTTCATTGTTCAGAACTCCAGTTATTTATTCTCAGTCTAGCATATCTATGGTCAAGTTTCCTGTTTTCAAGTGAGAACATTTGAAAATTTTGTAATAAACTTTACATATGGACCAATAGACAAGTTATTATTAAGGTGAAATGACTTTCATGTCAATTTTGTTTTTGGGTTAGACAGGACGATATAGTAAGATTGATGATAAAGAATAATTTGAGGCATTAGAATGAATCGAGTCGCACTAGTACAAATGGTCTCTTCAGCCAAAATAGTTGATAACTTGGAATGTGCTGAACACTATTTAATTCAAGCTAAAGAACAAGGTGCTAAATTAATCGTGTTACCCGAGAACTTCGCATTTATGGGAAGGACGGAAGCAGAGAAGTTACAAATTGCGGAAAGTTATGGCCAAGGTCCTATCCAACAAAAAATGAGCGAATTAGCAAAAGATTTAGGATTATGGATAATCGCAGGTACAATTCCATTAAAAGGCCAAGGTTCGAAAGTAAGATCAAGTTGCATTGTTTATGATGATGGGGGGCTAATAGCTGCGCGTTATGATAAAATTCATTTATTTGATGTGAGAGTTTCTGAGCAAGAAGAATACCAGGAATCATTAACCGTAGAGCCAGGGACAGACTTGGCTCTTGTTGATACCCCAGTTGGCAAGATTGGATTAACAGTCTGTTATGATTTGCGTTTCCCAGAATTATATCAACAACTTGTGCAGAGAGGTGCGCAGCTATTTACCGTGCCTTCCGCTTTTACTGCGGTAACTGGTGCAGCCCATTGGGAGGTTTTAGTAAGAGCAAGAGCAATTGAGAACTTATGTTATGTTTTAGCTCCTAATCAGGGCGGAATTCATGAGAATGGGCGTCAAACCTATGGTCATAGTATGATAGTAGAACCATGGGGTAAAATGTTAGCACAAAAACAAGAAAACCAGGGAATAATATTTGCGGATATTGACTTACAAAGATTGCAACAATTAAGGAAGCAATTTCCCTGTGTTGAACATCATGTATTAATATAAAAGGCATTCAAATGGCACAATCTCTTACCATAGCGAAAAATATTTTATTATTGCCAGCTTCACTGGATGAAGCTGAGATAGAAAAGTTATTTAAGACAATGGCTAACCGCAATCTGGATGACGCCGATCTTTATTTCCAAAGTTGTAGTTATGAGTCTTGGTATCTAGAGGATTCGGAAGTTAAAAGTGGTAGCTTTTCTCTGGACAAAGGAGTAGGTATACGTGCTGTGAGTGGTGATAAAACAGGTTTTGCCTATTGTGATGATATATTACTGCCCCCCATGCTTCGGGCAGCAGATGCGGCGCGTTCTATTGCTATTTCTGGTTCTAAAACAGTGCCTTCTGTCCGAGTATCAACCAATCCTACCAAACGATATGAAAACTTAAATCCTCTTGAAGGAATGAGTAAACAGGAAAAAATCGCCTTGTTGGAAGCTATTGATAAAGAAGCCCGTAGCCTTGATCCAAGAGTGATACAAGTGAATGCCTCCTTGAGTGGCTGCTATGAGGTGGTTATGATTGCCAACATGTCAGGCCAGATGATGGCTGATATAAGACCATTAGTCAGCATTAATGTCAGTGTGATTGTAGAAGATAAACAAGGCAGAAGAGAATCGGCGCGTTCAGGTGGTGGGGGAAGAGTTGCTTATTCTTATTTTACAGAAAAGGAAAATGCACTGAACTATGCACGTGATGCAGTGCGCGAGGCGCTGACCAATTTGCAGGCAGAGCCAGCTCCAGCTGGAACTATGCCAGTAGTCCTCGGGCCAGGGTGGCCAGGAGTGCTGCTCCATGAAGCTGTTGGACATGGTTTGGAAGGAGATTTTAATCGTAAGGGATTATCGGCTTTTTCAGGGCGATTAGGACAGAAAGTCGCTGCTACTGGCGTTACAGTGGTAGATGATGGCACTTTATTGAATAGACGTGGTTCTCTTACCATTGATGACGAAGGAACTCCTGCGCAATGCACCACCTTGATTGATAATGGTATTTTGGTTAATTACATGCAAGATAAGTTAAATGCTAAACTAATGGGGATGAAATCAACCGGTAATTGTCGTCGTGAATCATATGCTCATGTTCCTATGCCCAGAATGACGAATACTTACATGTTATCAGGACAATATGCACCTCAGGAAATTATTCGTACAGTCAAGAAAGGACTGTACGCTGTGAATTTTGGAGGTGGCCAGGTCGATATTACTTCAGGCCAGTTTGTATTTTCTGCCAGTGAAGCTTATTTAATTGAAAACGGCAAAGTCACAAAACCAGTTAAGGGAGCTACTCTTATCGGGAATGGTCCAGATGTGATGAAAAAAATAAGCATGATAGGAAATGATTTGACATTAGATAAAGGGATTGGTGTTTGTGGTAAAGAAGGACAATCTGTTCCTGTTGGAGTTGGTCAGCCTACTTTAAAGATCGATGCCTTGACGGTTGGTGGGACTAAATAAGTATCAAAGTATTAAAATAATATCAGACTGTCAACAAGAGCAAGAAATCTCAATAGGGTGAAAATTGCAATTGCGAGTAAAGGTTAATATTTTGTAATTAACTGGTCTAGAATAACAACTAAAGATGCTTAAGGATGAGCCATGCAAAATGATTCCAAAACGAATTCATTATTTCAATTGTTATTGAGAAATGAAAAAGAGGCTGCAGAGCGGGTATATTTAAGACAGCCAAAAAATGGAGTCTGGCATGAATATACCTGGCTGAAGTGATGTTGAAAGCACGAAAAGTAGCCAGTTTTTTACAGCAATTGGGACTAAAAAAAGGAGATCATATCTCTATCATCTCTAAAAATTGTGCTGAGTGGTTTATCACTGATTTTGGAATCCATATCGCAGGCATGGTCAATGTACCTTTATTTGCTAATCAAAATGAGGAAAGTGCTCATTATGTTTTGGAACATGGAGATGTTAAGTTAGTTTTTATCGGAAAATTGGATGACCATCAGCGAGTCAGGCAGTTTATTCCCAAGAGTTACCGTACAATCAGTTTTGATTATCATAAAGATCTACAAGTAGACTATGAATGGTCTGATGTTGTTAAGAGTGAGCCTTTGGCTAATCTGGTGGAGCCGGAATCTGATGAATTATATACCATCATTTATTCATCGGGGACTACAGGTTCTCCCAAAGGAGCTATGTACACTAATCAGTCCATAGCCAATTATTTAACTGTTTTTTCTAAAGATATTCTTAGAATAAGAGATTTGGAGCATTATAAATTAATTTCATACCTTCCTCTCGCTCATGTCTATGAGCGTTCTGCGATTCAATTGGGGAGCGTCGCTATTAATGCTACTGTATCCTTTGTTGAGAGTTTGGATAAATTTGCGGAGAATTTAAGAGAAATACAACCCACTTTTTTCACAGCGGTTCCACGCATTTGGGGAGTGTTTAAGCAAAAAATTGAACAAAAATTGTCGCCAACCACACTGAATTTTTTATTAAAAATACCTCTAGTTTCCACTTTAATCAAAAGGAAAATAATTCACAGTTTGGGATTAAATCAATGTACTAATTGTTTTTGTGGAGCTTCACATTTGCCTAACTCCATTTTTGACTTTTTCGAGAAGCTGGGTATTTTTATTCAAGAAGGATACGGTCAAACGGAAAATATGGCCTATGCTACTTTATCCATGTTGGATGATAGGAAACGTGGTTATGTTGGTACACCGAGATTGGAGGTTGAGATAAAAGTTGGTAAAGAGAATGAGCTGCTCATGAAAGGCCCTTGTTTAATGGCGGGTTATTATAAAAGCGAACAAGCCACTAAAAATGCTTTTACTGAGGAGGGCTGGTTGAGAACTGGTGATGTAGTAGATGTTGATGATAAAGACAGAGTTAAAATATTGGGCAGGCTTTCTGAAAACTTTAAAAATCAGACAGGGGAGTTTATTGCGCCTTCTCCAATAGAAAAATTGTTTTCAACCAACTCAATGATAGAACAAATCTGCTTGGTTGGCAGTGGATTACCCAGTAATGTCCTATTAGTCACATTAAATGAAAGTGTACGATTAGGCATGCCAAAAGAGGAAGTTAATCATTTGTTGCTAGATACTTTAAAGCAAGTTAACTCAAAGTTGGCTAAATATGAAAAGGTGAGTCATATTATTATATTAAAAGATACATGGACAACAGAGAATAATAAGCTAACTCCTACTTTGAAAGTAAAAAGAAGAGTTATTGAAGAAAATTATGCTGATTTAATCCAAAAGGCATTAAAACAACGTCAGCCCGTTGTTTGGGAATGAGGGATGTTATTTATCAGCGGTAACAGTTCGCCGGAATGCGGCATATTTTAATATTGTGAATAAAAATTACACTATACCAAGATTCAAGTTATGCACTTTGAATAGTTACTATCAGCTTGTCATTTCAGACTGATGAGATAATTTATTTAATAAAGAATGGATTTCAAATATTCGCTCTTCTGGTGAGGTAGAGTCTAAAGTAAAACGCAAACGTTGTGGGCCTTCCATTTGATAGCGTTTGGCATGGGTTTGTATCAGGCTGATTAATGCGCCGGGATCAATAGAAGGTTTTTCACTGAAATCCAGCTTACCTTGCTGTGCGCTGGCGCTAATTTTTTGAATACCGAGCTGGTCTGCTTTTAATTTTAATTCTGTGATTAAAAATAAATGTTTCACTGGAGGGGGAAGTAAGCCAAATCGGTCTATAAGTTCTATTTGTAATTCTTTGAGTTGTTGACTGTTTTTGGCATTAGCAATCCTTTTATACATAATTAATCGATTATGTATATCTCCAATGTAATCTTCCGGAATAATAGCGCTAATCCTCAAGTCAATTTCAGGGCCTTGATGCATAGGGGCTGATAACTCTGGAATTTTACCAGCTTTCAAGTCGCTAACTGCCCTATCCAGCATTTCCATGAATAAATTAAATCCTATAGCATGCATATTCCCGCTTTGTTCTTCACCAAGCAATTCTCCTGCTCCTCGGATTTCAAGATCATGAGTTGCCAAAGTGAATCCAGCTCCCAAATCTTCCAAAGACACAATGGCTTCAAGACGTTTTACAGCATCTGGAGTTAGTGATTTTTCGTTTGGAGTTAATAGGTAGGCGTAGGCCTGGTGGTGGGAGCGTCCAACACGACCACGTAATTGATGCAATTGTGCTAAACCAAATTTGTCTGCTCTATCAATAATAATGGTATTGGCAGTAGGTATATCAATTCCTGTTTCAATGATCGTAGTGCAGACCAGGACATTAAAACGATGATGATAAAAATCCGACATAATGCGTTCTAACTGCCTTTCACGCATTTGCCCATGTGCTGTTTGGATTTTTGCTTCAGGTACTAAAGTTTGTAGATCCTGACAAATTCTATCGATAGTTTGTACATTATTGTGGAGATAAAATACCTGTCCTCCCCTCAAAATCTCACGAAGTATTGCTTCTCGTATTGTCAAATCGTTTTTTTCCTGCCAAAATGTTTTAATTGCTAAACGTTTAGCTGGTGGAGTCGCAATTAATGAAATGTCTCTAATTCCTGCCATTGCCATATTTAAGGTACGAGGAATGGGAGTAGCAGTCATGGACAAAATATCAATATGGGTACGCAAAGATTTTATGAACTCTTTTTGCTTTACCCCAAATCGATGTTCTTCATCAATAATTAATAAGCCTAAGTTTTTGAAAGATATATTGTTTTGAAATAATTTATGAGTGCCTATTACAATATCTACTTTACCTGATTGTAATGCAGAAAGTACTGCCTCGGATTCTTTATTGCTACGAAAACGGGACAATAATTCAATATTCACAGGGAAATCTGCAAATCTATCTCGAAATGATTCAAAATGTTGTCCTGCTAATAGAGTAGTTGGAGCAAGAATGCACACTTGTTTCCCATCTTGTACTGCTACGAAAGCGGCACGCATGGCAACCTCTGTTTTTCCAAACCCCACATCACCACAGATTAGGCGGTCCATGGGTTTGGATGATTGCATATCTTTAATAATTTGTTCAATAGCTTGAAGCTGATCAGTTGTTTCAGTAAAAGGAAAGCCACTAGCAAATTTGATGTATTCGGATTGATTGAAATCGTATTTATGCCCTGGTTGGGCTTCTCTTTTCGCATAAAGATCGAGTAGTTCAATAGCTACGTCATGAATTTTTTCAGCAGCTTTCTTTTTTTCTTTTTGCCATTGATCAGAACCCAATTTATGCAATGGGGCATGTTCGCTATCTACCCCTGTATATCGGCTTATCATATGTAGAGAAGTGACAGGAACGTAGATTTTATCGCCCCCAGCATAAGCAAGAACCAGGAATTCGCTTGGAGTACCATTGGTGTCGATATATTGCAAGCCTTGATAACGCCCTACGCCGAATTGAAGATGTACAACTGGAGCACCTAATCTAAGCTCAGCCATATCTCGTATAATTAAATCAGGATCGACTGCTTTTTGAGTACTTCGTCGCTGAGGTGTGCTTTGGTCACCAAATAATTGCGATTCGACAATGAGTGCAATTCGTTGATTAGTGAGTTCACAACCATAAACCAATGGCCCAGTGGTTATGTTGATAGGAGCATCATCATTAATAAAATCAAACCATGAATTTTGTATTTTCGGAGTGATATTGCTCGGTTTAAGCAGATCCAGCAAGACTTCTCGACGCCCGGCACTTTCAACAACAATAAGATAGCGACGAGTTGTATCGGCACAATAATTACGCAACTGACATAAAGGTTCAATGTTCTTTCTATCAATAGCTAATTGAGACGCTTTAGCAATATTAAAATTTAATGCCCCTTTTTTTTCTGAAGGTCTATGATATAGACGCAATTGTTCATAGGTATTCGCTTTGCCTAATAACTCTGATGGGTTAATAAAACAATGGGTTGGTGGTAAAATAGGCCGGCTGATATCATGGCGTCGTTGTTCGAAGCGTTCATTTAATTCTTGCCAGAATTGTTCGGCATTCTCTTGAATTTCTTCAATTAAGCAAATTTTTGCAGTGGTGGGAAGATAATCAAAAAAAGTGACTGTTATGTCAAAAAATAAAGGAAGATAATATTCTATACCTGATGGAAATTGTCCACTGCTGATTGCTTCATAGATTGGGCAATGGCTAGGATTCCCCGGAAAATGTTCCCTGAAAGTTCGTCTGAATTGGAGTTGGCTTTGTTCATTTAATGGGAATTCACGAGCGGGTAATAAGTTGATTTGGTTAATTTTTTCTATTGTACGTTGGGTTTCTGGATCAAACTCTCTAAGACTTTCAATTTCATCATCAAATAACTCAATGCGAAAAGGTAACCCACTGCCCATTGGTAGATGTCGATGATGGCTCCTCGTAGAGCATACTCGCCATGTTCAAGCACTTTATTAACGCAGTGGTAGCCTGCTTGCTGTAATTGATTTCTAAAGGCATGAAGATCGATTTTTTGGCCTTCTTTAAGCATTAATGCATAGCGATGCAGGAATTCTGGGGGAGAAAGCTTATGCATTAGAGTACTGACTGAGGATATGATTATGCCATTTGTAATTTGTTGAACTCGACTTAAGGCGTAGAGTCTTTCTGAGATGATATCTTGGTGAGGAGAAAATTGGTCATAAGGCAAAGTCTCCCAGTCCGGGAAAAATAATAATTCTTGATCTGCTTTAGGATCGATGAAAAATTGTAATTCATCTTGTAACTGACTGGCACTTAAATTGTCCTGAGTAATCAGTAACTTAATTCCAGGCGTTTGCTGACAATATTCCGCCAAAGCAAGTGTCAAGCTGCTACCATAGAGTTGTCCCCAAATTTGTTTGCTTTTTGTGGGTTGATAAAGTAGCGTTTTTGTATTCATCTGGGCCAATGAGTAAAACTTAAAACTGTTTAGTATACCTTTAAATTAGTTAATCTGCATCTGCTGAATTAGTCGCAATTAATTAAGCAACGAAATCGTTAAGACCTAAAAAATTATTGATTGAGTGGCAGAGCTGCTTTTGCTCTGAAATATTCATGTCTGAACAATCCCCCAAATCAATCCTGCTAAAAACTAAATTCATCACAAGGTGTCGCTTACCTTCCTTAGTCTGGTAAGCTACAATTTTTTTTACATCACTCAAGGGATAGGTTTTAACCCAAGTAATGAACCAAGTTTTTTTAACGGTGACTAGCTCTAAATTTTTATCAAAACTAACCTCGGTTCGTTTTCTACTATACAAAGTGGCAGCGATAAGACCAATAGACCATAAATACTGATCTAAGGTTCTAGGAAGAGATGGGAGATTGAATTCTTTAACATCGGTTTCTGTTAGATAGCTATTGATCCTATCCGCTATTTCTTTAAGTTCAGCAAAGTTACCACAGCTTAAATAAAAAGAGATCTTTTTTTGATTTTCAGCGGCATAAGACAACGGATTAGTTGCTGTACTCGTTACCAGAACTATTTCGCCACAGCTATTTCGTACCCTATTTTTGCGGACGCTAGGATTTATTTGAAAGCTTGCGTATTTAAGTGTACCTACGTGCGTATGCCACGGAACAATGAGGAAATATGTCGATCTTAGTACGCAGCCGGTTGCTAAAGTGGTTGTTTTCTTTTCACAATATATTTGATAAGAAGGGTGAAAGATACCAAAGAAATAGAGTAAAGAACCAAATAAAAATAAGATAACTAGAGGTTGCCACAAATATAGCGTTAAATTATTTTGGCGGTTCGAATCAAAAAGCCTAATTTTTTCTGGACTTTCAGTAACTAATTTCATTGACATCCAAGATTCCTTCTTTTTGTATTTATAATCATTATAGAGGAGATCTCGCCTGTCTACTGTCTCTGATTTACTCATAGACTCTTGTTTTGGGGCTAACCATTGTTCTTGTGCTCATATCTTAGCTCGATTCCCATGCAAAATAGAGTAATGAATATTGACAATCAAAATTCCCTGAATCATTATTTACCTTGTACTTTTCTCTGTGTGACTTTACTTATATATTGAGCGATATGATTACAATCTGAAGTAATGACAAACAGAATCAATACCTATCAAACAACTGAAAAAGGGAATTTCGAATGAAAAAATTTAGTACTTTATGCTCGTTGCTATTACTTTCTACGATTACTGTTTCCCCGGCTACTATGGCAGGACCTGTAGGTCTCGTTGTGGACATCTATTGCCCTGTTACACAAGGTGCTCCGAACGTCATTACTAACTTTGGTGATTATATTGCTGGTTATGGCATGGAAAATATCTTATCACAAAATAACCCTATTTATTTTAAAACTATTTCCATGCCCCACGATGTTCCTGCTCATCTTGGAAATTATTATAATGAAACAGTCAATTATAATAGTACTACAGGACAAGTGACTTGCAGCTATATAAGCAACAATCCAATAGAGCCTCGATTTGCTGTAGCCTATACTTTGACAAATGGCAAGGGGGGAGCTGTCCAATGGCAATCTGGAAATTCAATTAATATAATTTTTCCAGTTGGTTTAAAAAGTTAAGCAAAAGAGAGCAACGGGGTTAAGTCTTTCTTTTTTCTTATATGTTGTGGCCAGTAATATGCATTGGAGGAAATTCCTATCATATAAAGCTCGGACGCATGTGCCGATCTCTTACTTGGAAAAAAGAAAGACTTAACCCCGTGCCCCCATTATACTTGCTATTATGGGCTGACCTGGTGCAAACCATTTTTGTTCATGTGGTCATTAATTAATTGAAGAATAATAGGCTTTCGTATATTATCGTTGATGTTTATCATCATATCTGAAACAGTTCTAGCATCGAGCTCTTTGGTGGTAGGGTTAGTTTCAGTAGAACGTAGGCTTGGGTCTGCCCCATTCTCTAATAACAACTGAAAAACATCTGTGAGTAAAAATCTTGCAGAAAACATTAGTGGAGTGAAGTTTTTACTACTCTCCTGAGCATTAATATCTGCTCCATTATCTAATAAATACTTGATAAGATTAAAATGTTCTTCAGTGACCGGGCATAGTTCAGTTTTGGCATGTTTTTTTCTATTTGCAGCAAATATTGCAGCATGTAATAGATTATTACCATTAGCATATCTTCCTCTAACAATAATATCCTGCGCCATGTCTTCCTTTTTAAGCCAGTTCATAACCTGATCTGGGTACTCTATAAGCTGCTTTATACTGACGATATTATCAAGCGCTATGTTATTTTGAGTATTGGATTTTTTCATAAACCAATTAAATAGCATCATAGATTTTAACTCAAAAACAAACCTAACCTGTATTATACATTAAATCACAATAATGGTTAATATATTACCAATAATTATTAAATATAACTTCTTGGCTAGCCAACTATTAGTAATGGTAAAGTGCCAGCAAACATAGTATTAGGAGAAACCGTAATATGGAAATTGCGAGTTAAGTATTACGCTGCGTTAATACGGCTTATCTGCTAGTAGGTCCAACCCTATTTTGGGGCTGTTGCTAGCGCTAATGCAACCCATCCGGGTTTTCTCCTGATACTGATTCATGATTGATCTTCGTCAAAGTCAACTAATTCCAGTTTGGATACTTCTGGATCCTCTAATTCGATATCGACTGATTCAATTTTCTGGAATCGGGAAGTAATTTTTTTGGCAGAGGTATTCACTTCGTTGACATCCTGATGAGCCATATCAATGTGCCTGGATAATTTATCCATTCTTTTTTCGAAGCGTTGAAAATCATTCGCCAAAGCTTGTAAGTGTTTTTGAATAATGTGAACTTGTTTGCGGGTGGCGTCATCTTTTAGGACTGCTTTGGCAGTAGTTAGAACGGCCATTAAGGTACTTGGCGATACTAGCCAGACTTTAAGCCTCTGGGATAAAGCAATTAGGTCAGGGTAATTGGCATGAATTTCAGCAAATATAGACTCAGCAGGAATAAACATCATGGCCCCATCGGTAGTCTCGTTAGGAACGATATATTTTTCCGCTATGTCTCTAATATGTTTTTGGATATCTTGGCGGAATTGTTGTTGTAACGATTTTCGATCATTAGACAAAGCCTCTGTGTTAATTAGTTTTTGGTAGGTTTCTAAAGGGAATTTAGCGTCAATAACTATATTTCCCGTCGGTTCGGGCAAGAACAAGATACAGTCAGCCCGTTTCTGGTTGCTAAGAGTATATTGCATTTGATAATTGGTACCTGGGATCATATTGCTAATCAGGGTTGACAATTGTACTTCACCAAATGCCCCACGCGCTTTCTTATCTACTAAAACATCTTGAAGACTTACAACGTGATTTGAGAGTTCAGTAATTTTCTTTTGTGCTTCATCAATAATAGTTAAACGTTTGACTACATCGATAAAAGTAGAAGAAGTTTTTTCAAACCCTTCAGTTAATTTATGGTTAACTTGTTGGGTCAATGATTGTAAGTGATTACGAATTTCCTCAGTGAGCAGTTGTAGATGAGATGTGAGTGAATTAGCATGCTGCTTGAAGCTGTAGCTCATTTGCTCTCTGACATCGGTCATTTGTTTTTGAATTGCATCACTAATGAGTTGCTGAATGGCCAATTGGCCTTGAGCTATTTTTTCATTAATGAGTTGTTGACTGGTTTGATAAGATTGATTTAAATCAATATGCAGTTGATGAAGTTGAGTGATTAAAGTTTGCTGTATTTTTTCACTGATCTGTTCACTAAGCTTTCTTTGCTGATTTTGCTTTATAATGAACCAGATCAGTAATAAAAATTGGAGGGCAATAGCCAACGTTATGCCCTCAAGTGATGAGATAGAAGAAAAGACTGTCATTCATTATTCCAATTGGGTAAGCTTGACAGGTTGGTTATATTGATAAACAGTTTTTAGCTGACCATAATCTATCAAGCGTAAATAGCCTAAATAGAGGTTATCCTCTGATAATTGGTTGGAATTGTCAAAGGTAAATTGTATGAGATGTTTTCCTGGCTCAAGCCATTGGGCTTTTTGAGAGGTTTGTATAGGTTTTACCCCTCCTCTGCTATTTTTTTGAAATAATACGCTTTGCAGGGCGTATCGGCTTCCTGTAGCAACGTCTATTGTGACAACAAAAGTCAAAGGTTTGGAAGACAGTTTTTTGACATTCATAAGAGTCGCAGAAGGAATCGCATAAGAGAACGCAGTATGTCCAGATCGTCTAATAATTTCTTGCCCATATTCGGTTTGAACGTCGGTCTCTAAATACCAATTTTCACCGCGATCATTTAATTCTGAATCTAAAATGGCAGTTCCCTCAAATTCATTGGATTTTATCTTGGTCAATTTAAGAGGAACTATCTGACCTTTAGGTCCTACGAGTCTGGCATCAATATCATCTACGTTGTATTCGGTGATGTCGTTGTGGAGTGAGATGAAAGCAGTTAATTTATCTCCATATCGATAATTAAGAGAATCCGTTTCAACTTGTAGATAAGTAGCAGAAAATTTATCAAAGACATTTATCATATAAGAATCTGCGTTTTTTGCATCAATGTCTTTGCTTTTTAACAGGAATTTTCCATATCCCAATTCGGGTTTGATTTGCAACATAGTCTGATATTTGGTAACTGCTAATGGATGATCGCCAAATGCTACGTCTTGGTTATAAAGCGTGGAAGCCTCTTTTAACGTCAAGAGTTGATTTTTTGGTGTTTTAATAAATAATTCTGGAATTGATTTATTTTGTAAAGGAGTAATTCGAACGACAGCGCCAGGCGCCAAGGTTGAAATAACCACCCCGTGTTGTAATTGCTCCAAGGGAATACGCTCTCTATAACCATAACTTCTACGCACATTGCTAATTTGTTGGGTTAATGGTTCACTGGCAATTTCCCATCTATCCTGTAAGTTTTCACGAGATAATTGACTGCAATTATCGCACTCATAAGATTTGGTTGGCTGTTTTGGCAATGTAAACGCATTAGCTTGTGCAATACAAAATGCAGATATTAATATGAGATGAGTAGTTTTCATTTTACAACTCCTTCATTAGCTAAGGCATTGATAAGAATTTGATCCAAACCAAAACAAGAATGTCGACTTTGGTTGTGGCTTAAAGGTAAATTATTGTCTGTTTTATCTATGTCGTAGAACCATACTTCGCCAGCTTGAGCTTGGGAATCACAATCTAGGAAGCCATCAGCGCACTGATTAAGATAGAGCTTTGCAATTTTCAGTCCGCTATTTAGTATATAACCGTTGCAATAGCTAGATGTTGAAAAAGGTGAAGCGTATACGTCAGTGCCTACTATGACTTTGAAGGGAATAGGTAAAGAAGGACGGCCTTTGCTTCCTAATAGCAACTCATCATTATAGATAAGCATATCGCCAACACGTTGTTGCTTTACTGCATCAGAAAGATATCCTAGTAACCAGGCAAGACTTGTTTCAAATATGCCACCATTTAATACTTCATCAGCAAGCAGAGTACCTCCGCTAGAAGGGGCAATCGCAATCACCTGGCTGATTTTGCGCTTTAAAGCCATGTAGCGGCCATCATAGGTAGGATTTGAAAGAATCCAGCGCATGACGTTAGCACCGTCCGAATGTGTGTAGACAGTAAGAGAGCTCACATTTTTATCTTTAATGAATTCAAGGAGTTGATCTGCAACACACTTGGCAGCATCCTCATGCCACATATATTGACTAAAATCACAATGCACTACATAGTGATTTTCTGGATTTTCCAAGGATTGGGAGATGCTTTGAATAAAATCAATTTTCCAGTATCCCCCATAGGCATCTTCCCTGTGGTCTCGAGTGCCATGTACAAAGGCAATACCGGGGGTAGAATTCGAGTTGGGATGAGAATGGATTGGGAACGAGAATAATAAGACGAATAATGCGGTCAAGAAGCGTAGAAGTTCCATTTTCAAAATATCTCCTTCAATACAGAAACGTATCTATATCATGGTTCTGGGAGAAGATTCAAGATAATAGGTAAAGACATATAATCAAGGTGCTTATCTTTGAAAGAAATAAAAAAGTGATAAACTGGGGTTTTCATTTTGGGAACGTTCATTAATGAGTGATAAAGAAACTAAGGAAAAAATAGAGGCTTTAAAAGAGAAAATAAGGAAGTATGACTATTACTATTACGTGCGGGATGAGCCTTTAGTTCCTGATGCGGAATACGATCGATGTTTTAAGGCTTTACAACATCTGGAGGAAAAGTATCCACAGTTTTTATCACCCGATTCTCCCACGCAAAGGGTTAGTGGCACTCCTTCAGATGCTTTTATGCCGGTTACGCACAAACAACCTATGTTGTCTTTATCTAATGTATTTACTAAGGATGAGCTAAAAGCGTTCATAAAGCGAGCAATTGAAAAATTGGATGAACCCAATCAACAACTGGTATTTGCTTGTGAGCCGAAGCTGGATGGATTGGCTGTCAATATAACCTATGAGGATGGGTTGTTAACTCATGCTGCAACTCGAGGAGATGGTGCTGTTGGGGAAAACATTACTGCGAATATCAAAACCATAGCATCAGTTCCATTGAAGCTAAGAACCGATAGCCCTCCAAAATTGATAGAAGTACGAGGTGAGGTCTACATACCTAAAAAAGACTTTGAATCCTATAATGCAAAGGCTAGAGAACTTGGTGAAAAGACATTTGCTAATCCACGCAACGCAGCTGCAGGTAGTCTAAGACAATTAAACCCTGAGGTCACAGCCAATCGTCCTTTAGCCATATATTGTTATGGCATTGGTGCATGTGAAGGTTATAAACTACCTGGTAGTCATTTGGAACAATTGAATTTATTGAAAGAGTTGGGGTTTAGAGTTTCTCCAGAAACTAAAAGAGCCGTTGGTCTAGAAGGGTGCTTGGATTATTACCGACGTATGCAAGAGAAGCGGAATCAATTGCCTTTCGAAATTGATGGGGTCGTTTATAAGATCGATAGTATCTCTCTACAACAACAATTAGGTTATGTTTCTCGAGCACCAAGATTTGCTTGCGCTCATAAATTTCCTGCTACTGAAGAAATGACTCGGCTCCTGGCTGTAGATTTCCAGGTGGGCAGGACAGGTGCTGTTACTCCTGTTGCCCGCTTGGAGCCCGTCAGTGTTGGCGGTGTTACAGTAAGCAATGCGACGTTACATAATCTGGATGAAATTACTCGTAAAGACATACGTATTGGCGACACAGTCATTATTCGTCGCGCAGGAGATGTAATTCCTGAAGTAGTTTCTGTGGTTTTGGAAAAACGCCCTGATGATACCAAAGTGATTGAGCTTCCCAAATTTTGCCCTGTCTGTGGGTCTGATGTGGTGAGAGAAGAGGATGAGGCTGTCGCTCGATGTATTGGTGGGCTATATTGTAAAGCTCAATTAAAAAGAATGATGTGGCACTTTGCTTCGCGAAAAGCTATGTATATTGAAGGGTTGGGCAGTGTTCTGATTGAGCAATTGGTTGATGAGGGGATTGTACGTCATTTACCCGATCTTTATGAGCTCGATTTACAAACATTAGCTAATTTACCCAGAATGGGTGAGAAATCAGCTAAAAATTTATTGTCGGCTTTAGAAAAGAGTAAAAGTACGACTTTTAATCGATTTCTTTATGCCTTAGGGATCAGAGAAATAGGTGAAGCCGGAGCACGAGTTTTGGCAGATCATTACTCTGATGTAGAAAGCCTAAAAACTGCAACCGTGGATGAATTAATGACTTTGAATGATATTGGTCCTGTGGCAGCTTTCAATATCGCACATTTTTTTTCTCAGCATCATAATCTTGATGTCATTAAGCGTCTTCTGGAGTTGGGCATACATTGGCCTAAACCTGAGAAAAAACAGATTGATAAACAGAATCCATTTTATGGGAAAACAGTGGTGCTAACTGGAACATTGAGCAGTATGGGAAGGGAGGAGGCGAAGGCAAAATTGTTGGCTTTCGGTGCTAAAGTGAGTGGAAGTGTGTCTGCGAAAACAGATTATGTGGTAGCAGGAAGTGAAGCAGGCTCTAAATTGATTAAAGCTAATGAATTGGGGGTGAAGGTTCTAGAGGAAGAAGAATTTTTAAAACAGTTAAATTCATAAGTAGCCAGGTATTTATAGTTTGGTTTATGATGAGAATTAACTAATTGGCGCAAGGGAAAAAAGTGCAGCAATGCTCATTCATTCGATTAATAATATGTTTAATACTTTATGGCTTGAATGCTGTACATGGCGGTTCTTGTGTATTAAACAATCCATACCCTGAAAATGAAGCCAATGATAACATTTATTATTCTTCTTTTAATGAGCAGCCAAAAACTTTGGATCCGGCACGATCCTATTCATCCAATGAATATCTTTTTATAGCCCAGATCTATGAGCCACTCCTTGAGTATGATTACTATAAAAGACCCTATGAATTAATTCCATTAACTGCGGTTCAGTTACCCCGGATTCGGTATTTGGATGCTCAAGGAAATCCTATAAAAAACGGGGAAAACATTAATCCAGCTTACAGCGTATATACCATTCAGATAAAAAAAGGGATTTTATATCAACCTCATCCTGCTCTAGCCAAAAGGAAAGATGGCTCTTATCGATATCATCACTTATCAGAAGAGTATCTTGATGAGCATGATATTAATCAGTTGTCAGATTTTAAGCATACAGGGACTAGAGAGCTAGTTATTGATGATTACATCTATCAAATTAAAAGATTAGCCAATCCAGCAGTAAGCTCTCCAATATATGGATTAATGAGCCATTATATCCTTGGATTCCAAGAGTATGGGGATACTCTCCCTAAGGCTCCCCTTAACAATTCGTATCTAGATTTGCGTCAATATCCCTTAAAGGGAGTTAAAAAATTAGATAACTACTCCTTTGAGATCACACTCAAGGGACAATACACACAATTCTTGTTCTGGTTGGCTATGCCTTTCTTCGCTCCTGTTCCATGGGAGGCCGATTTGTTTTATTCTCAAAAAGATATGGATGATAAAAATTTATCATTTGGATGGTACCCCATAGGTACGGGACCTTTCATGCTGACTCAAAATAATCCTAACAGAAGTATGGTATTGGAGAAAAACCCCAATCACAGGGAAGTCTATTTCCCTGCCAATGGTTCAGAAGCGGATAGGAGATCGGGTTATTTAACCAACGAAGGTCGGCGTTTACCCTTAATTGATAAAGCAGCTTATATCTTGGAAAAAGAATCAATCCCTCGATGGAACAAATTCTTGCAAGGATATTATGATATGTCAGGAATCAGTGCAGACAGCTTTGATCAGGCTATTCACATTAATCGCTTTGGCGAGCCCATACTAAGCCAGGAAATGAAAGATAAAAAAATGTATTTAAGGCAAACACTAGAGCCATTTATTTTTTATATGGGCTTTAACATGCTCGATAATGTAGTTGGTGGAAAAAGTGAAAGAGCACGCAAATTAAGACAAGCTATTTCAATCGCAGTCAATTACGACGAGAATATCGCCATATTTTTTAACGGTCGAGGAATTCCGGCTCAAGGTCCTATTCCACCAGGTATTTTTGGGTATAGAGAGGGAAAGAAAGGGATCAATCCTTATGTTTATCACTGGGTTAATAATACTATAAAGCGCAGGTCCTTGGTTGATGCTCGCAAGTTAATGATTGAAGCTGGATATCCAGGCGGAATCGATCCTAAAACGGGTAAGCCTTTAATTCTTCATTATGATGTGATGACAACAGGGGGGCCTGATGACAAATCGAGACTGGATTGGATGCGAAAACAATTTGCAAGTATCGGAATTGATTTGAATATCAGAGCAACCCTCTATAATCGTTTCCAGGAAAAAATGCGTACAGGTAATGCGCAAATATTCAGTTGGGGATGGAATGCTGACTACCCTGATCCTGAAAATTTCCTATTCTTGCTTTACAGTAAAAATGGAAAAGTGAAATACGGTGGCGAAAATGCAGCGAATTATGAAAATTCAGAATTTGATAGATTATTTAATTTAATGAAGAACCGGGCCAACGATGAACAAAGACAAAAACTGATTGATAAAATGGTGGCTATTGTCAGGTATGATGCTCCCTGGATATGGGGGATGCATCCTGAAGACTTTGTTTTATCGCAAAATTGGGTTTCTAATGTTAAAACCAATACAATTTCTCTGAATACTTTAAAATATGTATCAGTTAACGTACCTGAGCGTAACCAACTACGAAGAGCTTGGAATCAACCAATATTCTGGCCTTTAATTGTGTTCTTGGGATTACTGATCACTTTGTTACTTCCCTTGTTAATTGCTTATCTAAAAAAAGAAAAGCAACCGGCAGAAAGAGTAAAACTAGAATGATAAAATACTTGCTACGCAGAATTCTATATGCAATTCCTATTTTGTTTGGTATTAATCTTATTACTTTTGCGTTGTTTTTTATGGTTAATTCTCCAGATGACATGGCGCGTATGCATCTGGGCAACAAACATGTGGAGCAAAACGCTATTGAGGATTGGAAAGCAGTGCATGGTTATGATTTGCCTTTATTTTTTAATCCTGAGCAAACTGGGGTTAATCAATTCAAAGATACTTTGTTTTTTCAGAAATCGCTTAAACTATTTACCTTTGATTTCGGTGTTTCTGATGCAGGAAGAGATATTAGCCATGACATAACCTACAGGATGTGGCCAAGTCTAGCAATTGCGCTACCTACTTTATTTTTTGCTGTTCTGGTTAATATCATTTTGGCTATGGTCATGGCTTTTTTCCGCACTACTTATCTTGATTTATCGGGAGTAGTCATTTGTATCGTATTAATGTCCGTTTCTACTTTGTTTTATATTATTGGTGGACAGTATGTATTTGGAAAATTATTAAAATGGTTCCCTATCTCCGGTTATGATGATGGATTGGATGCTTTAAAATTTACAATCTTGCCAGTCTTGGTAGCTGTTTTAGGTCAGTTAGGTGCGGGTGCTCGCTGGTATCGAACTTTAGTTTTGGAGGAAATTTATAAAGATTATGTGAAAACAGCGAGGGCTAAAGGATTGTCTGAACAAAGGATTTTATTTAAGCATGTATTAAAAAATGCCATGTTACCAATTCTGACCGGCATTGTAGTAATCATCCCGACCTTGTTTATGGGGAGCTTGATTTTAGAGTCTTTCTTTGGTGTGCCAGGGTTAGGGAGTTATATTATAGATGCGATACAACAACAGGATTTTGCTATTGTCAGAGCAATGGTTTTTCTAGGATCTGTGCTTTATATCGTAGGGTTAGTGTTGACTGATGTTTCTTACATACTTGTTGATCCTCGCGTGCGATTTTCATAATGACTAAGGAGTGTGGGATAAAAAATGACATTTGAACTGTTTTGGACTGACAAATGTTTCCTTACTTTGCTGGCCGTGGTTTTCTTTACTGCTCTGCTAAGTCTTAGAAAACACCATATCAAATTGTCATTTTATATTATTTTACAAAGACCTTTGGCTGTAAGTGCTGGCATAGTGTTATTGTTATTTTTGATAGTAGGAGTCTTGGATTCTATTCATATCAAGTCGACAAAAGATAATATTGAAAATACTCAGTCTCTTCTGGATAAGATTTTGGATCCGATAGGAAATATTTATGAAAAAACCTATTCTGCCCCTTTGGCTTTAACTCAATTTGTAAGTGAAACGAAATTGATTAACGGAACCATGGCCCAAATTTATCCCAGATTGAAATATCCTCCCGCTTCTATAAAAACGAAAGAGGAAAAGTATCTCCTCATTAAGTCAGTGATTATTTATGGAGCAATTTGGAGTGTTCTCATGATTTTTGGTGGCTGGTTATTACTGGCTTTAATAAAGTTTGGCCGTGGGCATAAAAGAATTTTTATTTTAAGTTCAACTCAAATTAGTGCTATAGCAACGATTGGTGTTCTTACTTTTGCGGTAATAATTGGATACAGTTTATCCAGATCGCTACATGTTTTTGGAACAGGGCAAATTGGGCAGGATATTTTTTATTTCACTTTAAAAAGCATCCGAACCGGTTTAATTATTGGTTTCCTAACTACTTTATTTATGTTGCCATTGGCCTTGCTATTAGGGGTAGGAGCAGGGTATTTCGGCGGGCTTGTGGATGATGTTATTCAATATACTTATACTACTTTAAGTTCTATTCCCGGGGTTTTATTAATTACTGCGTCGGTATTGTCTTTACAAACCTATATTACCAACCATCCTGAGCAATTTACTACTTTAGCTAAAAGCGCGGACGCTCGTTTATTAGCACTTTGTTTTATTTTAGGTGTGACAAGCTGGACCAGTTTATGTCGGCTTTTAAGAGCAGAAACTTTGAAGTTACGTGAAATAGATTATGTTTTAGCGGCGCGAGCATTGGGTAGTAATTGGTTTACTATTTTTCGCAAGCATCTCTTTCCAAATGTTATGCATATTGTCGTTATTACTTTGGTATTAGATTTCAGTTTTTTGGTCCTGGCAGAGGCTGTTTTGACTTATGTAGGAGTAGGAGTTTCACCTTTAACGATCAGTTGGGGAAATATGATCAATGGCGCGCGCCTTGAACTAGCACGAGATCCTGTGGTTTGGTGGCCTATGCTTGCAGCGTTTTTATTTATGTTTTTATTAGTTTTGGCTATTAACCTATTCGCAGATGCAGTAAGAGATGCTTTTGATCCTCATCAATCGCATTTGTAATAAATTATGGTATAAACTACTAAATTTTCTCGCACTTGCGAAGGGCTAGGAAGGTGCCACTGTATGTTGGGCCAAGGCCACCCTACAATTCTTGGTAAAACGCTAGCCCAAATAACATAATTATAAAATTTTAGGTAGATTAGAACCTGACATTTAGGTTAAAGTTTCCGAATTATTTTTAATAAATGAATCTTCCATGAGACAACGTTTTGTTCATCTAAGAGTACATACTGAGTTTTCTTTAGTGGATGGTTTAGTGCAGATTAAACCTCTCATGAAGTCTTTGCTTGGCAGGGGCATGAATGCCATTGCAGTGACAGATTTTTGTAATTTGTTTGCGGCTGTCAAATTATTTAAAAGCGCAATTGAAGCTGGAATCAAACCAATCATTGGCAGTGATTTACCTTGCCATGATCCTGAAAATCCAGACAATGTCTTTTCCTTGGTTTTATTATGTCAAGATACCCAAGGCTATAAAAATTTAACCTGTTTGGTATCAAAGGCTTATCAGGAAGGTCAATATCATGGCCAACCCAGGGTTCAAGCTCAATGGATCCAAGATTATGCCGATGGGTTAATTGCTTTATCCGGAGGAAAGTTTGGTGATATTGGCCAAGCATTACTGGCCAATGATAATGCCCTGGCAAAAAAACGCGCTTTGCATTGGATGAGTTTGTTTCCCAATCGCTTTTATTTGGAAATTCAGCGTACTGAGAGGGCTGATGAGCAGCACTATAATGAGAAGTTGGTTGCTTTGGCCGACGAGTTACAATTACCTCTTGTTGCAACGAATGATGTCAGGTTCATCGATGAGGATGATTTTGATGCTCATGAAGCTCGAGTATGCATACACGAGGGATACACTTTAGCTGATCCGAGACGGGTTCAACAATATAGTTCTCAACAATATTTGCGTTCTGCAGATGAAATGGCGAGTTTGTTTTCCGATCTTCCCAGTGCCATCCAAAATACGGTGGAAATTAGCAAACGTTGTAATGTTAAGCTCGATCTGGGACATAATTATTTACCTAATTTTCCTATTCCGGAAGGATCCACTGTAGAGGAGTATTTATCACACCTTTCTCAATTGGGTTTAGAGGAGCGATTAAAGCAAATCTTTATAGACAAGTCCGAGGGAGAGTTCCTTGCTAAGAGAGGAGAATACGATAGACGCCTTAAAGTGGAACTTGATGTAATTAATAACATGGGGTTTGCTGGCTATTTCTTGATTGTTGCTGACTTTATACAATGGGCGAAACAGAATGGAGTTCCAGTGGGACCAGGTCGAGGTTCGGGTGCTGGTTCTCTTGTGGCCTATGCCCTTAAAATCACTGATCTGGATCCACTGGAGTATGAACTACTTTTTGAGCGCTTTTTAAATCCAGAACGTGTTTCCATGCCTGACTTTGATGTGGATTTTTGCATGGAAGGCCGTGATAGGGTTATTGAATATGTTGCAGAAAAATACGGCAGGCAAAGCGTTTCGCAAATTATTACATTTGGAACTATGGCTGCGAAAGCAGTAGTGAGAGACGTTGGGCGTGTTTTAGGTCACCCTTATGGTTTCGTTGATAAGTTAGCAAAATTAATTCCATTTGAACTCGGAATTACTTTAAGCAAAGCTATGGAGCAGGAAGAAGAGCTCCGACGGCGGTATGAAGAAGAGGAGGAGGTTAAGGAATTATTTGATCTCGCGCTGAAATTGGAGGGAATTACCCGAAATGCAGGGAAGCATGCCGGAGGAGTCGTCATAGCTCCTTCTCAACTGACTGATTTTACAGCGATTTACTGTGAAGAAGGCTCGACTCAAATTGTAAGTCAATTTGATAAAGACGATGTGGAAGCAGTTGGATTAGTTAAATTTGACTTTTTAGGGTTGAGAACACTCACTATTATCGATTGGGCTTTGGCAACAGTAAACAATCAATGTCAACAAGCAGGATTGCCGTCGGTTGATATTAGCCAAATTCCTACAGATGATGAAGCTACCTTTGATTTGTTAAAAGCATGCAAAACCACAGCAGTATTCCAGTTGGAATCTCGCGGGATGAAGGAATTGATTGGCAGACTTCAACCGGATTGTTTTGAAGATATTATTGCATTGGTTGCTTTATTCCGACCTGGCCCGCTGCAATCCGGGATGGTGGATGATTTCATCGACAGAAAGCATGGTAGAGCTCGCGTAGATTACCCTCATCCTGATTTGGAACCCATTCTTAAGCCAACTTACGGGGTTATTTTATACCAGGAACAGGTAATGCAAATCGCTCAGGTGTTGGCTAATTATACTCTGGGATCAGCTGACTTGCTAAGACGCGCTATGGGTAAAAAGAAACCAGAAGAGATGGCAAAGCAGAGGGAAATTTTTACGCAAGGTGCTGTTGCAAGAGGAGTTGATGAAGCTGTTGCAACCCATATTTTTGATTTGATGGAAAAATTTGCCGGTTATGGCTTCAATAAATCACATTCTGCTGCTTACGCCCTAGTAGCCTATCAAACTGCATGGTTAAAAGCACATTATTCCGCAGCTTTTATGGCTGCGGTGATGTCCTCTGATATGGATAACACGGATAAGGTTGTTACTTTTATTGACGAATGTGCGCACATGAAATTAAAAGTACTACCGCCTTCAATCAATCATTCCATGTACCACTTTACTGTGTTCGATGAAAGAACATTAATTTATGGTTTAGGTGCTATCAAAGGAGTTGGAGAGTCTGCTATTGATTGCATCATACAAGAGCGAGCCCAAAACGGAGCCTTTGAGGATTTATTTCGTTTTTGTCAAAGGCTTGATCTGCGTAAAGTCAACAGACGTGTTATTGAGGCATTAATTAAGAGTGGTGCTTTTGATGACTGGAATGTGGAAAGATCAGTCTTAACAGCCTCTTTGGAAAAAGCTTTAAAAGTTGCGGAAAGAGAGCATCAAAATCAATCCAGCGGGCAATTTGATTTATTCTCGCTTTTGGAAGATAAAACTAATGAACAAGATTATGTAGAATGCAAGTCTTGGTCTGAGACACAGCGGTTAGATGGAGAAAGAGAGGTTTTAGGTTTTTATCTCACAGGTCATCCTGCCGATCAATATCGACGCGAATTGAGTGATTTTATTGTACCTTTAGGCCAACTAAATCCATCCCTACATAAAAAAGCAATGATTTGTGCCCAAATAGTAGCGATCAGAAAAATAATTACCAAGCGGGGTAAGAAATTAGTAATTATTGGAATGGATGATGGCACAGCCCGAGTTGATGCGGTTGTTTTTGGAGAAATTTTTGAACAATTTTCTGAGCCACTAACAACTGGCGGTATGTTAGTTATTGAGGGTGAAGTAGCCATTGATGATTATAATGGTGGAATTAAATTGACTGCCAGCCAGTTGTTTAGTGTTGCGATGGCTAGAACCAAGTTTGCTCGTTGTCTTGAGTTGCGTTTCAATCAAAATAGCAGCACGCTATTTTCTTCTATTCAATCTTTATTAAAGACACACTCAGGCCGATGTGCCGTTCAGTTTGTTTATACTAATGCTTTTGCCAAAGCACATTTAAATCTTGGTCAACAATGGCATGTCACTCCTAGCGATGATTTAATCAAATTATTGAGTAATCTGTTAGGGGAGGAACAAGTTGCGATGCGTTATTAGGTTTTTGATATGGGTATAGCGATCTGGCTGGCGCTGCAGCGACAACCAGAATATACTATTGAGGGAGATTTGCGTATTGGATAATATCTTCTTGGTTGTTATCGATTAGCACGTGGCAATCAATGATTTCGTAGAAGATTCTTCATCATCAGTTGTCTTTTCCCGTAGCTTTAATTGCTCTTTTAATTCATTAATTAGTTCAAGTGGAAGTTGAACTCCACTATCAGGAATAGTAACTGGCTTTCCATTAATAAGTAGTTTGCCATCCTCAGTAATTTCTACGCTTTGTTGTCCCTCTTCGGCTTTTATATCTGAGTTTGGATTATACTCAATAACGATGCCGCCAATCACCGATTTACCATCAGTAATACGAATGCCAGTCATCTGAGAAGTATTAGGATAGTTACTATAATAATTGATGATTGCTGCACTGGTTTTCCATAATAACCGATAGGCGAGGTCCAAAGGCATGCCTACACCTATTCCTACTCCTTGCCCAAGGATTCCCATTGCAGTTCCTAATACATGACCTAGGCTAATGCTGAAAAATGCAGTGACTAGCTTGCTTGCTATCACTTGAGAGAATAGTGCAACGCCCATAGGACCTGTAGTGCCTAGCATTAGTAAGGTGCTTCCCACCATGGTGGTGATTTGTAATTTGGTTGACATCGCTTTAGAGGATTGACTAATGACATCTCCTCCAAGGTAACCAATTGTTGCCCCTGTATAGGAAAATGCAGCTCCAAATAAAGGTTGAGTAATAGATGTAATTGGATAATTTATGTAAGGATTGCTAGATACCTTTTTAATATTTATATTGCTTACAAATTTGGAAAATTCACTCCATTCCTGTTCAGTAAATGGCTTCATGTTCTCTTTACGTAAAGCAGCATTAGCATCGCTAAATGCAGATAACGATGAGTTGATAATTCTATTGGCAGCCAGAAAACACATTTCTTTGTCTTCATCATCCAAGTAATTGAGATCAGTAATCCCTAGATGCTTGTTAATTAATCGGTATAATGCGGAGTTATTTTTGGGAGATGAAATTTGCAATTGGATATATAAACAAGCTGCAATGACCACTCGTGACGCAGTTAAATTAGCTTCCCATTGCTCAGGGGTAGTAATTTCTTCTTCTTTTGCGAGATTCGCTCTAAGGACGACGATCATTTTTTTTATAAATTTGGTTTGTTTATCCCTGGCTATGACATCGGTACCTCCGAAAAAAGTAGGTACACCAATGAAAGATGGTGGTTGATCCAAATCCACTTTCCTCTCTGCTTGATAGTCATCACGTAAGAAATTAAGACTGGTAAGTGCTCCCGCTGGTAGAATATATCGCATAATAACCTCATATCCCTTGATAATTTACTATGATTTTTTATCTTACTGGTTCATTGGTTAAATGCAATCTTATTTGATTAGTTTTTACTAAATTGTTGCAATCTTATTTGATTATGTTTTGCTAATACCATTTAAAATAGTTTTTAGAATTATGGAATTTTTTAAATTTGGATTGATTTTATAATGCAAAAAATGCTTATAGCTTTTGAAGAATTACTAAAAATACTATTGCCTTATCAAAAACGATGCTAAGACCTTTTAGCCTAAGGTTAGACATGTTAATCTTAATGTGTTGATTCAAACTAGAAAAAAGCAGTTAAAACC
>NZ_JNCF01000063.1 GCF_000770585.1 Legionella norrlandica
GGTATGCCTGGAAAAAATAGAGCTGCTTGCGGAGGCGTCAATTATCTCATCCAGAGAGTGTAGGTTATCTATGAGCAACCGGTGTAAAATATCAAGCTTATCTTTTGTCAATTTCTTTGTTGATTCAATAACGTAGCTGTTATTTCCATCTCTAAACCAATATATGAAGATGTTGTTTTGCAATATAAAACCTGAGCCAGGTGCTCCATATAAAGTGTTTGTCTTTGGATCTGGTTTGGAGGAATAAAATCGATAATTGAATTGATTATGACTATTATTTTCTTGAACTTGTTCAATGAGCCCAAAATCAGAGGCCAGCTTTCTTGCTAAAAATAAAATACTCATAACACAATGCTGCAATTTACCAAACGAGCATAATGATAAAATTTTATACACAAAAAATCAATATTTATAGAGATTTTTTACTGTTTTTTAAGAAAATTAGGGTATTTTTGCTATTTCAGTCATAAAGATAACAATTTGTTCAATATATTTTTAATGCCAAACTTGCACTGCTCTCTCGCATTGGCGATAATTTCAATTTTGCGTGGAGAATTCGTTTTGAGCGTTTATATGAAAGAGCCCTTAGAAAAGGCGCAGGCATGTGTCATATGGATGCATGGGTTAGGGGCTGATTCCTCTGATATGATGGGTTTAGCGGAACAGCTGACTATCCAGGATATGGCTTTAAGGCATGTGTTTCTTGATGCTCCGTCAATACCAGTAACCTTGAATGGAGGAATGGTAATGCCGGCTTGGTACGATATCCATGGATTAGAATTAGTGGACAAAGAAGATAAAGAAGGTATAGAACAGTCTGAGTTACTAATCCGAAAGATAATAGATGCTCAATTGAATTATGGATTCAAGCTTCATCAGATTTTTCTAGCGGGTTTTTCTCAAGGTGGGGCTATGGCATTACATACAGCCCTTCATATGAGTGGTCGCCTGGGAGGAATTATTGCATTATCTGCCTATTTGCCCTTAGCAAAGTATAATAAGCCACAGATGGATAAGAGTACCCCAATTTTTATGGGAGCAGGGCAATTCGATCCTTTAGTGCTTCCAAAATGGACCCAACAGAGTAAAGATTGGTTATTAACTAAAGGATATACAGAAGTCTCTCTATATCAGTATCCCATGGAACACTCCATATGTTTTGAGGAAATCAAGGACCTTAGTCTTTGGCTTAATAAGCAGGTTCAAGGAGTTTTGTAATGACCATAGTAAATAGAGCACGAATAGTACCTTATTCCTGTGAGCAAATGTATGGATTGGTTAATGATGTGGAACGTTATTCCGAATTTTTACCATATTGTGCTGGAAGCAAGATTCTTCATCGTGATGAGGATGAAGTGCAAGCTACTTTGATTATTTCTGCTGCAGGGATGAGTAAATCATTTACTACGCGTAATCGACTGCAAGCAAATAAAATGATTGAAATTCGTTTAGTTGATGGACCATTTAGTCACTTAGAGGGATTTTGGCGTTTTGATGAGATGGATAACAAAGGTTGTAAGATTTCATTCGATCTGGAGTTTGAGTTTGCAGGTAAAATATTTTCAATGTTACTTGGGCCAATATTTGATCAGGTAACTGATAAAATGGTGGATGCATTTTGTGAAAGAGCTGAGGCCATTTATGGTAAAGGTTGAATTAATTTACATCGCTCAGTCGGGGAGTTGTCTCCATTGCAAAATGGAGTTGAGGCCAGGTTCTACAGTCGAACAGGCGTTAATAGAGTCCAATATCTATTCGCAATATCCCGAAACTAAAGAACTACCTTTTGGTATTTACGGCAAACAAATTCCCATGGATTTTGTCTTAAAAGAGGGGGACCGGATAGAAATTTATAGGCCCCTCACACTGGATCCTAAAGAAAAGCGCCGTCGATTAGCTCAATTTAAAAAATCAGTGCGGAGTTAGAGTTTTACAACAAAGGTGCTTGTCAATGCATAGCAGTAGCCGAAAAACTCTAGGTTTCGCGATCATTCCTGAGTTCCTCGCTGTCTCAATTTTGCGAGGAACTCTCAGTAGCCATTCGTGGGAAATAAGAAATGGAGCCTGATTTTAACTTAAGATAAATTATGGCTTATGTTCTATTTGGGCCAGAGATCCATTGGAGAAATGTAAGACTACAGTACGTATCTCTATGCTTCCTTTTCCTCGGCGCCAAGTATAAGCATAGTCCCATCGATCGTTATTAAAAGTTGGACTCATTAAACTGGTGCCCATTAAAATGGCGACATCGTTTTTGCTCATACCTATTTTTAAGCGGACAATTTTTGATTGGGGCAATAAATTCCCTTGTTGAGTAATGCGCCTTGAGAAATCATAGGATGCACATTGTGTTAAAGCTAATGTTAAAATAGAACAAATAAAAAAAGTTATTATTCGCATTTTTTTGCCTACCGTGTAAAATTTCGCCATAATAACATGCCATTTATTGAAAGGCACCTGTCCTGATGTGGAATTTGAAATTGTCATTGTTTAGATGAAGCTCGCTATCTGAAATGGTTGAAAATAAAAGTCGTAGGCAGTTAGAAATGGCATCATTGGTATTTTGCAAAAAATAATGACTAAAATTCGGAATTCATTATTGTTAAGGAGCACAAGTGGAAGAAAGTCAGCAGTTGAAAGAGGCAGGATTAAAAATCACATTGCCACGTATAAAAGTTTTACAAATATTGGAGCAGTCCCGCAATCATCATTTAAGTGCAGAAGGGGTTTATAAGGCCTTACTAGATTCAGGTGAAGATGTTGGTCTAGCAACTGTATATAGAGTCCTTACCCAATTTGAAGCCGCAGGGTTAGTTACCCGGCATAATTTTGAAGGAGGCCATTCAGTATTTGAGTTGTCTCAGGGGGAGCACCATGATCATCTTGTTTGTGTTAAATGTGGGCGAGTAGAAGAATTTGTAGATGAAATAATAGAGCAAAGGCAGAAAATAATTGCGGAACGTGCCCATTTTAAGATGACAGATCATGCTTTAAATATTTATGGCATTTGTCCTCGATGCCTCTAATTTGGATGTTTTAACTTAATTAGCTTGTCATCTCTGCCGGGTATTTTAGAATATTCTTGTATAGTTTTTTGTTTTTGGTAAGACAGACTCTTTGCAAAGATGGTTAAATCGCTTGGGTTCTTTATTGGCTAACGCCCTACTATTTCAAGGATCTATAATATGAAATTCGATTATATTATTGTTGGCGGCGGTAGCGCGGGGTGTGTTTTAGCATCAAGATTAAGTGAGGAGCCAGCAAATAAAGTCTTATTGTTAGAAGCCGGAGGCAGCAATAAATCTCCTTTTGTTCAGATCCCTTTTTGTACTGTCATGACCATGCCATTTCGTATAAAAAATTGGCATTATTATACAGAACCCCAGCCTGGTCTTAATAATCGTCGCGGCTACCAACCAAGGGGCAAAGTTTTAGGTGGATCTAGCTCAATTAATGCCATGATATATATTCGCGGTCAACGCGAAGATTATGATGAATGGGCGCAAACTACTTCAAATGACTGGGCGTATGATTCTGTTTTATCAATATTTAAAAAATTTGAACATAATTGCTCGCTTCATGATGCTTATCATGGACAGGAAGGCGAGTTATCTGTTAGTGATTTAATAAGCCCCAATCCGGCCTCACGAATATTTGTTGAAGCAGGGGTTGCCTGTGGATACCAACAAAATCCTGATTTTAATGGCGCCAGTCAGGCGGGTGTCGGTTTATATCAGGTGACTCAAAAGGGAGGTAAAAGGCATTCGGCTGCTGATGCGTTTTTAGATCCTGTTTTATCCAGGTCAAATTTAAAAGTATTAACTAAAAGTTACGCTTTGAAGTTATTAATTAACAATAAACGGTGTCAAGGCGTTGTAGTAAAACATAGAGGTAAAATAATCGAATTCACAGCAAACAAGAAGGTTATATTAAGTGCAGGTGCAATCAGTTCACCTCATTTGCTTCTATTATCAGGAATTGGTCCTCAAGATGAGTTGTCGAAGCATGGGATAAATTGTATTCATGAGTTACCTGGAGTAGGGGAAAATTTTCATGATCATCCCGATTATGTGCATATCTATAAATCGAATCATCCCGATCTTTTAGGTTTGGGACCAACTGCTTTATGGGATATATTCAAAGCGTTTCGAGTATATAGGAAATCATTCACTGGCTTGATAACATCAAATTTTGCTGAAGCAGGAGGTTTTTTATCGACTGAATCTAAAACCACAAGACCAGATATTCAATTACATTTTGTACCAGGTATCGTTGATAACCATTTCCATAATCTCCATTTTTCTCGCGGCATGTCTCTTCATTTTTGTGTACTACGTCCCAAGAGTCGTGGTCGGATCCGATTAAAATCTGCAAATCCTTTGCAAGCTCCAGCAATTGATCCTAATTTTTTATCTCATGATGAAGATTTAAAGATTATGATGCGCGCTTATAAAATGAGCTTGGAAATCATGGAAAATAACCTTTTCTCAATTTATCAAGGGAAAGCTTTATATCATGCTTCATCAGAAGAAGAGCTGATTCATTTAATCAGACAACGTACTGATACGGTGTATCATCCGGTTGGGAGTTGTCGGATGGGGAATGATGAAATGGCGGTGGTGAATCCGCAACTACATGTTCATGGTATGGAAGGGCTAGTAATAGCTGATGCATCTATTATGCCTCAAATTGTTTCTGGTAATACTAATGCTCCAGTCATGATGATAGCTGAGCAGGCAGCGCATTATATATTAAGTGGAGGATGAGGGTACGACATAAGAAAATAAGCTTAATTTTCTTATGCCGAATAGAGATTTCATTTTAGGGTGTGTGTCCTTATTCGATGTGAATGGAGTAAGAGTAACTTCCAACGCCATCATAAGTGGTATTAATATAGCGCAGCCCATTGCAAGAGGCACTAACAACCGGGTGATTCATAAAAGGACCATCATTAATATCTAATACGCACCAATTGGCACTATCGTAAGCGACGGTGACATGAGCATATCCTGCACGACAATCAAAGCCATCTCTAATTACAAAACTCCGTGGGCCAACTATTTGCAATACGACATCGGAATCGTTGTAGCCGCTCACAACATAAATACCTGGATGCGTCCTATCGCTCAAATGGAAAAAATCCTTATATCCACAGAATGTTTCATTCGCATACGCATTCACCATTAAAATACTGCTTGCAGCGAGCACTGTCCATTTTTTCATACGATAATTACCTTATTATTGTTATACAGGGAGTTGAATTATAGGAAATCAATGATTATTAAACAATCATTTTGTGCCTTTTGTTAAATTCGCCGTTTTGGAAGAAACTAATACAAAATATTTCTATGTCGTTGCAACTGATGGCGATGTATTTAATGTTTCATCCTTGCCAGCTATATACTCTGGGGTAACTGCTGTTGCAGGTTTTTTTCCGGCGAATAATCCAAAACGATTAGCCAGTTCATTAATTTGAGGTTTTGTATTAACTGAGCTTTGCAAGTTATTAAATAATTTTCTTCTGTCCGGTGTGTATAAGTGAAGAGCTTCTAATAGGGATAAAATGCATTGTTTTAAATAATTCCAACTGAAATAATTCTCTCGTTTATGATCCATAATAATTCTTTCAAAATTAGGATTTTTTACCTGAGAGGATATTTGTTTGATGCGCTCTTCTATAGTAACTGGAATAGTCTTCCCGTTTATAATTAAAGTTTGAGCCTCACTAATATCGATTAGATCGTTGATCAGTTTTGTCTTTTTCGCCAACGTGTCTTCGCTTTCAAATGTGAATTTCTTATGCTCAATGGCTTTCGTTGAAAGGCTAAAATAATTTTTAAATTGAGCTAAAGCAACTCTTACTGCATCAAGATGATAATAGTTAACAAAATTATCTTCTTCAAATTTTTTGATTTTTTGTTTTAATAAATTCTTTATAGTCAAATTAATATCTTCTTCGAATTTAGAGAGATTAATAATTTCTTTTTTAAATACTAACAAGTATTCTCTAAGTCTTGTACGATACTCTTTATCAGTATATTGAAGGCCTATATGACGGTTACACAAAACTTCTAATTGTTTGTCGAATGATTCGGTCGTGTACTCTTCGATATAGAGAAGATCTTCTTTTTCCTGAGTTAATTTTAATTCATTAAGATATTGTAATTTTTCTTTGGCGGTGTTCGCCTTCATAAGATAAGTTGCTTTTAAGCCTAGATAATGATGATAACTAGAAATGATCAAATCTTTGATAAGGGTTAATTTGGGCTCATATTCTTTCAGCTGTGAGTTTAAGAAAGCATCTAATTCATAATCCTTTGGATCCGGGTCGGTATTTTGAGGCAGTTTTTTTTGTAATTTGACTAATTTATACAAAGCCTTTGGATAATTTTCAATTAGTTGCTCTTCTGTCAATTTTATAACCAAAGGAGAGGCAGGCAAAAAACCTCCGGATAAATTATTTCTGCTTTGAATAAGCTCATATAATTTAATGATAGGTTTATAATTTTTTTCTAATTTCTCTAAATGCTTTGTGGCATTTTCCAGGCTTTTATTGGTTGTTTTTATTCTTTGCTCTAAAGGTGCCTTATCACATACCATTTTGATATGGATTTTAGAGTGGAGCTGCAAAGAGTGTAACAGACCTTTATAATACTCATCAGTTATTTTTTTTAGTGGTCCGGAGATAGTGCCGGGAACTAAACCAAGTTTATCTTCCCAAACGTCGGCTTCCATAAGCATGGGGGTGAAAATTTTAGACCGGAACTGATCTAGATTATTCATTATGGTGTTATGAGAAGTACCAATAAACTCATGGAGTTTATTGGTCATTTCTCTATAAAGAAGATACATTACCGGTGATTGTAAAAATAATTTGAAATAAGAATTTGAACTTTTAATGATATTTTCTATTGTAACGTTTGCTTTTTTGGCTTTTAAATGCAGCTCATTGAGCTCCTCTGTCGTAAGGTAATTATTATTTCGTAAGCTTCTAATGTGTTTTGGTAAAATATAAAAAGCATTAAGCGTATACCAAAGAGCAGTGTATTGAATTTCTTTATTATAGTGTACTTCTTCTGATGACACTTGATAAGCATCACTGTGTTCTTGTATTGTTGCAAAAAGCATTTGCGCTTTTTCTAGTAAATCTCTTCCTATCAGCTTAAAGTGGGGATCTGAAGCCAGTTTTAAGGCTAATTTTTTGATTTCGTTGATATGATCATAAACTTGTACCAAGTGATAAACATACACGCTTTCAAAGCTGTGAGTATCTAATTTTTCTAATTCCAATATAATTTTTTCAATATGATAAAGACTATTGAACAGACGTTTTATGGCGATAACTTGTTCACTTTGGGACAGCTCTTTATTTTTATCTTCTAATTCTGGGTAAGGGATTCCCTTGGATTGTTGCTGTAACTCAGCTTTCATTGAGTGATTAAACAATAAAATAGTTTGATTCAGTTCTGCTCTAATTTTCTGAAAGTATTCAGAAAACTTAGTATGTTTAATTAAGCGATGCGCTCTCTTTTCGAGAGTTGCATCGTGATCTAGTTTAATAACAGTATTTTCACTGGTGAATTTTTCTTGGGCGCATTTTAAATATTGTTTGCTCTTTTTATTCCATTGCAAATCAACTTCAGTAAAGTAAATTTGAAAATGCTCGTCCAATTTTTCAAATAAATCAATTGCTGGGGCTGTATAGATTGATGGTTCATCGGAAAAGGAATGAACCAAAAATTTATCAAAACTTATTGCAGAAGCTCTCAGTTCAGGAGGTATTCCATTAATAAAATAGGGTTGAAATATATTATATAAACTTCGGCACCGAGCTTTAGTTGCTTTATCGAGATCATTTAAGTAGACGGCTCGTCTTTCTATTTCTGTTATGATTTTGCTTTGTTTTTTTAAAATATCGATAAATTCATTATAAGCGTCACTAGCAACTCTAAATTTTTCACGCTTATTTCTATACCATTGATAGAGATCGAGAGCTTGATCGGAGGTTAAATTTTCAGGGTTAGTTAGTAAATTATGCCCATTCTCTAATTTGAATTGCAATTTGGTTGTAGCACTATTGGCAGGATTTAAAGCAGATGCTTCATCGATGGTAAAGACGTTCGTTTTTTCGCTATATGGAAATAACGTCAGATTAGTTTGTTTATGGACTGAGTCGATGAGATCTCTGTTCAAATCGATATGAAATTGTTGAGTTATTTTCTTTTTGGTGATTAGAGCCTGCAGCGCTTCTTTTTTTGCTAAAACAATGCTGACCTGATCAGCAGGGGGCTGGCCACTTATCCAATGCCATGGTTTCATTAGATAGGAGGTCCAAGATTCCGCTCCTTGTTGTAGACTATCAATTAATAAAGCATTTAGGTCAATATCCACATTCATCATATAAGGACTGATTACTTTATAATGCGTAATCAATTGACTTTTTATTTCTTTAGATAATTGGTTTATAGAGAGATTTTTATAAAGTGGATTATTTAATATTTCATAAAAGCTGTCTAATGCCTCTTGGGCTTTTTGGATTTTAAAAAGAGATTTATTTGCTTCATCAATACGTTGATAAGTTCTTTCCAATCTTAGAGCAAGAAAACGAGAATCCTCAATGCTAAGTAATTCTTCCCCTTTTTCTTTGAAATCTACGGGTTTGGATGCATAGTAAATTAGGAGTTCATAAAGAGGTTTGATTTTTTCCATTAGCGGCTTAGACAACGTGCCGGGCTTAAGCATAACATTGTCTTCAATTTTATCCACTAAACCGAATAAATTGGGTAATAAAACGTATTTTAATTGTGCTAAATTATCGCGAATAACATCTTGCGATGAAGCGCTGAAGTGCCCCATCTGCTCAATAGAGCTTGTAGCTAAAGTAATAATATTACGAATAATATGAATGTAATTTAAAACTTTAAGGGATACGAAAAAGTCATTTCCCTTCAAGTTTTCTAGGTCATTTAACAATTTAAGAGCTGTATTTTGTAACTCTTCTGTTTTTGCGTTATTGAGAGTAGGCTCTTTTTCTATAATTTGGGAAGAGTATTGTCTGATGTATTGAGTTAGTTGCTCTATATAACCAGGTAATACAGCACTAAATTGGGTGAGAAATTGATAATCCCAGTCTCCAGTGCTTGGACGCATTTGTTCTACTGCAATTCCACTGATTTCACCAGCTTTATAACTTAAAGGCAAATCTTTTAGCGATTCCGCCAGTTGTTTGGTATCTTCTGAGTGTTCATTAGCAAAGGTTTGAAGTTTGCTAACTAAAGGAAGAAGGAGAATTAATTCTTCCTTAAAGATTTCTTGCAAATCAACATCAAGATTAGTGATCAAATAGCACGCCTGATAGGCCTGATGAATAGTATTGTTATAAAGGAGAGAAAGATCAGAATAGGTTTGGCTTAAATTTTTTACATCAACCCTCTCTAAATCTTGGAAAGCCAAACGAGCATGGTAAAGGGCATTAATGAGTTTTTTAATTTGAGAAATATTTTCTGGGTCAAGATCAAAATCGGTAAATGGAACACCGTCTTTATTGATTTTTTCTAAATAAGGTGCGAGCCTGGGATTGAAGTGGTTGCTTTTCAAAGTAGCAATGACTTTAGAGTTAATTTTTTCGATTAACTTGGAAAACTGATTTTGTTTAAATGATTCTAAGAGCTTTATGTATTCTGAAATCATTACGATACTAAAAAATTAACTGGGAATATTATAAAGAAAAATGCTTAAGCTAATATTAACACATAATTTTTAATACACTTAATGCTAAAATATTTTTGAGATTGTTCATATGGTTAAGGCCTAAAGTAAATTTTTGGTTCACTTCTAATTCGATTCCAATATACTCATCAGGAGTATATTTTTTGCGTAGGGAAGTGGTAAACCCATTACTAATTCCTTTATATGGGTAATTCATTCGTACCTTATATTCGGGATAAAGGGTTTTAATTTCTTTTTGCCATTGCTTGGATAGGGCTTTTTCTGACGATCGTTGTGGGTCATATAGAATTCCAATATCAGTAGTCCTAATAAGGTTATTCATCTTTGGTGTAAAGCTGTGTACGGATAAGTGCCAAACTTGCAGTTCTTGGTTTATGAATTGTTGTATATTATTTATGACTTGGTTACGAAAAGGAAAATAATATTGATTAAGAATTTTTTTCTTTTCGTCATCTGATAAAGTCTTGGTTATTTCAGTAAAGCAATTGGGATGGTTGGCACTTCTATTGCAGTCGACTAATAATCTGGTGCAAGTTGCTTTATAAAGATTACATTGATTCATTCGATGAATTGATTCAGCAACTTCCAATGCTCCTAAATCAAGCCCTCTATGTGATTCCAGCAGTTCTTTATGTGGCTCAAATAATTTTTGATACTCAGGGGGCACTGTATTGACAGCATGTTCGCAGCTGACGACAAGAGCTAATTTTTTCATTATGGAATAAATTGTTCGTTAGAGAGTAAGCAATATGTTAGTTGCCTATAAACTTGCTTTAATGAATTGTGATCTGCATAGAGGCCACTTGCCTTAATAATCCGTTCGCTCAAATTTCCTTGCCTTAAAATAAGTTCCAAGGCTTGCTGTTGTTTCCTATCAAGCTCATGACTAATTTTTTCGATAAGATGTGACCATATGGTATTAACAGACATTTCTTGGGCAGGTAATTGCCATTGTTCTAATAATTGTTTGTTATCGATACGGCATGCTAACCCATTTTTTATGGTTTGATCGAAAACCTGCTTCAAAATCTTGGTGTCACAAGGTTTATCCAGATAAATATTTGAAGCACTTTGCCAGTATTTCAAAATAGCATTAATTGCTTTGGCTATTGCAATATCAGCCTCCACACATTCCTGACTATCTAGAATGCGAATTTCAATTGCTTTTACATCAAATTTAGGTATTGCAGCACGAGAGTTTAACCATTGATATTGCAATATTCCGTTTGGATCATAAGGACTAATATCTTGATACATGGGATTAAGAATTTTTTCCTGGTATTCGGTTTCTGTTCTGATGAATTCGGGAATAGTTTCACCGCAGATAGACGGGATCAGTTGCTGATTCCGACTATAAAAATATAGCCTTGAGTCTAGTAATCCTGTAGGTTTTCCATCTAAAAACGGGGTGCTGGCCGCTAGTGCTGGTAATAAAGGAAGGAGTAAACGAATAGTATTGTGCAGTTGACAAAATTCTTCTTCATTAGAATAAGGCAAGTTAACATGCATACTTTGCAAGTTTGCCCAGCCATGACCTTGACAATTAAAAATCATGTCGAATTGGTTATAAATATCATGGTTGCCATGAGGCCAGCGAACAGTTTCAGTATGAGGATCCATCCAAGGATGTGCTCCCGTAGGTAGCAACAATAAATTATGTTGGGTAAGTAGTGGTTGAATAGCCTGGATAGTTTTTTGGAAATGCGCACTGACTGGACTATGTAACGGTTTAGGGCCATTATTTTTTAATTCAAGCACATGCAAGACTAACTCATTGCTGATTGCTATGTCGTCTAGCTCTATTTCATTAACCTGATGACCTGCTAAGGCATTCAAAATTAGATCGCTTTTAGGCTGGACATTCAAATTATCCTTGTCTACCAACATGTATTCTATTTCTATACCTAGAACCGAAAAAATAGGGAAATCAGACATAGCCATGCTTCCTGCGAATACGTTGTAAAAATACACTCATAATTTGTTGATATAAATTGTGACCTAGTATTTTATCTTCAAGACCATGATCGATATTGGGATTATCATTCACTTCTATGACGTAGTATTTGTTACCATGACTTTTGATATCTACACCATATAAGCCATCACCAATTAGTCGGGTACTTTTCAAGGCTATTTTGATTATGGCCTCAGGTACCTCATGAAGAGGAAGAGTTTCGCTGTCGCCTTCTTTTTTTTCTTCAGGCAATGCCAGTCATAAATTTGCCAGTGCCCCTTAGCCATAAAATACCTACATGCGAAAAGCGCTTTATTATCCAAAACACCTATTCTCCAATCGAATTCTGTAGGGATAAATGGCTGGATAACGACTAAATCTGAGGTTTTGAAAAATTGGTTTAAAGATTTTTGTAATGATTTTTCATCATCTATTTTAATGACCCCATGAGAAAAAGCGCTGTCAGGTTTTTTTAAAACACAAGGAAATTCAAATTTAGGCAAATTTTTATCGTACTTACTGATAAATACAGTTTCTGGAGTCATGATCTGGTGGCTGCTTAAGAGTTCAGCAAGATAGACCTTGTTGGAGCACTTTATAATAGACTGTGGATCATCAATCACCACTAGATTTTCTTGGGAAGCACGACGTGATAAACGATAAGTATAGTGATTGACTGAAGTAGTTGCTCTAATAAATAAAGCATCATATTCTGCAATTGCTTTTGCTTCATTTTTATCTATGATATCAACGTTCAACCCTAATTCTTCGCCACAAGAAACAAAAAGCTCCAATGCTTTTTTGTTAGAAGGTGCATTAGGTTCTGAAGGATCCACAAGAATTGCCAGATCATGAAATCGTTGTTTTTTACGCCATTGATGAACTCTTTTTTTGGATAAATAATTTTTAGCTGACTGATGCATAAATTCCAAATGGTGTTCTGGCACATCAGATAGAGACAAAGGAGTTATGGCTTTAATTCGCCATTGTTTTTTCTTTTCTAAATAAAAACGAATGAGTGGCATAGGGAAAAGGCCATGGAGTTGTTTGGCCAGAGTGGCATATCGTTTTGCCAGATTCTGTCCAAAATATAGACTCAAAACAAATTCATTCCCTTTAATATCATGTAAGCTGTGTTGAATTTCTTCATGAGTGTCTTGAGAAATGAGTTTAGATAAGCTGACATTTAAAACATCCTGAATGCTGTGTACAGAAGGGATTGCTTTATGATCTCGAGCTTGTGCAAGTAAAGAAACATAGTAGCCAATGGTTTGATAATTATAGGATTGGCATAAATTAATAACTCGAAAAGATTTATTTTGGTGGTATTCATCCCCGCTAAGATATTCCAAAGCATGTACTATTGGGGCAAGTTCACTTAAAAAAGACCAGCTATCAAGATCATCAGTAACAATAACTGTTTGCATTTATCTCTCTTTAGGTTCAATTATGAGTAGATTCGCATCATAAGTTAGTACACCAAGCATTATAGAGTTAATTAAGCGATTGATGCTTACTTTATAATAATTGTTATGAGACAGAGGGTTTTCTGCGTGCGGATCTGCGACTATGATTAGACGTTTTTTTTCATCATAACCACATAGTACAACAAAATGCCCACAAGGCTCACCACGAATATCATCGTAAACTGATTTACCTTCTGGAGTAAAGTGTTCTCTTGGACTGCGGTATAGATATGTAGCGCTTAATGCAGTTAAAATAGGTATTTTTTTATTAAAATATTTTTTTAGTAAATCCACATTAAGAGAGTTAGAGCGAATTTTACCCCCTAATTCTAAATAATCTAAATAGGCCAGGGTTGCTTTGACGATGTAAGGATCATTATTTTTATATTTCATTTGAGTTTCAAGTTTGTGTCTCAGAAAAAAATTGTTCGCTTCTCCGTTATGAAACCAGGTAAGATCAAAGATGTTGAGGTTGTAGATATAAATTGTTGTCTGGAATCCCTGAAGCAGAGCATGTTTTCCAAGCATTGGCGTTAAGGTTCCTCCTGAGAGTGATTTATCTACTTCTTGGATAATTTCTTCTAATGGCAAATTTAGACCGTAATATAAATAAATGGCGCGTAAACTGGTTGGACCGCAGGTTTCATCATCAGGTTGGGTTCCAATTATTAGCTCTATCATAGATAAAATCCTTGCGGAAAATGGTTTCCTTATGATTTAAATTAGACAGTGGGGGGGGCTTTGTCAAATAAGGTAAGGGGCTAGAATTATCAATTATTTTATCACTTTTACCGAGAGCTCAAGAATAAAGTTGGCAATCTCTTCTGGCTGAGTAAGATAGTTTGTATAAGCTTTAATGTGAATAGGTTTATTAATCCGCTCACCAGAGGTTTTCGATTCTTCTATCATTTTTTTGACTTCGTTGCCTTCTGTACATACAAAGTAAACATCAGACTCTGGTCGATGCAAAAATTGGGCTTGAAATGATTTAAAAGCGAGGGATACTTTGCATTTAGCGAGTTCAGCATGATAAAAACCATGCAATCCGCCTGCTATATCGGCACCAACTGCCAAGGCGCCAAAATACATCGAATGAAGATGATTCCTGCTGCGTCTTATTAAAGGCAGACGCACAATAATTTCTTTACTTGTTAGTTTAATTAGCTTGGGCTTTAAATATCCAATAAGGGCTACTTTAAAGTGGCTAAAAAACCATAGAAAAAATTTAAATCGTGTTAATGGACTCATGTATTCTCCTGAACTTCTAAATTAGTAGTGATCTTTTTAACACCGGATATCTCATTGACCCTTTTAATAATAGCTGCAATAGATTGTGCGCTTTTTACATGTCCTGACAAGATAACCTCGCCATTGGTTGTGCTTGCATTGATTCCAACTAATGGTATTGATTCGTCATCCAGTACTTTAGCTTTTAGAACTGCTGTTTCAACTTCTGCTGTGATGAAAGCATCAGTAAAAGCTGTGTTGATTTTCTTAATATGCAAATTATTCGCATGGACTGTTTTGACCCCTTTTGTGTTTTTGGCAATGCGCAAAGCCTCTACAAAGGCTTCCTTATCGGGAGCATAACCACCTAAGGTAACTACTCCATTTTCAGTATTGATTGAGATTTTTAAGGGATTTAAATGTCTGCTTTCAGTGAATTTAGCTGTAATTTTGGTGGTAATAACAGAGTCACTGAGTTCTTGCTCTATTTCCATTAAGCGACTTGCTTGACCTGTATCTACAACAAAAACTAATGCTACAGCGAAAATTAAATTAATGCACTTACGCATAGTTATATCTCCTTCTTTGTGCTTATATTGAAGCAGAATTTAATAGAATAGTATATATTTTGTGTCTTAAATCTGTATTTGATGCAGAAGGTGCATTTCGCAAAAAATATAGGGTCTTTATACTAGAGCTCCGAATGATTTAAATTTTGCAGATAGGCTTATGGCGACATGAAAAATTAATAACCATAAGGGCAGTATAGCGAACGCTGAAGTTCGACCGCGTCTTCAGGAGCCCGGTCGAACCTCAGCTCGGTTCTCTTCGTTTGCATTACGTATGGATTGAACTGTTTCCTTGAAAATAGATAATGTATTGATTTTATCATTATCTACTTTAATCTTATTTTGCAGCGTAATAAACTCTGAAAAACGCATCAAAGCAATCCCAATACTTTTTATAATACCAATGCTTTGTTTTTGCTTACTTTTGATTAAATCATCTGTTAGCGGCGAAAATTGAAAACCTTTTTCTTTCAAGGTAGTAAAGATTTCAATATTGTATTTATTCACCATAGAGACGCCTATTTTCAGACAGTTTAATTCATCCGGTGTTATTTTTAATCTATTTATTAGTTTCCTAACCATTAACGGATCATTATGTGCTATGGCATTTTTTAAAAATTCTAATCGTGCTGTATGACTTTTTGCAGGGTCTTGTTCATCATTAAAACTTTTATCAAAATCTTTAATTCTATCCGCAAGCAAGTCAATGGCCTCATTATTTTTTTTATCTATAGAAATATTTATCAATTGAGATAAAAATTTTTTTGATATACTTAAAGTCTTTTCCTGGGAACCTATGCATTCTATTTTTTTGTCTAATATAAGAGTAATTATTTCACTATTCATCCCTTCAAAAGCCTTCTTTAATAGATCAGAAAATTTCTGAGAGTCGATTTCTCGATTGAAAACGTCATCAATGGTTTTATTGCTCAATAGTGTTTCAGTACATCGATATCGTCCTATCTTAATAGCAAAGTATAAGGCATCGGTTAATAATTTCTTATTGAGTTCTTTTTCTCCTTCATTATCCCCTTTATCCATCAAGATTTTTAGGACATTATTTGAATCATTACTAATGGCGAGAACTACTAAACGTGCATCAAGATTAAATGCCTTCTCTTTTAAAATATGTTCAACGGTTTCGACATCATCAGTTGCTATAGCAAAATATAAGGCATCACCTCCTTCTTGATCGCTTCCTGTATTTTCTGAGGGCTTTATATATTTATTTAATAAGTCCTGTTTTAAATTAGGGAATTCTCTTTTCTCGGTACTAATAACATCTATACTCATACCAAGCCGTTTTCTGCCAGAGGAAGACAGTGAAAAATTAAAGGCTTTTTTTGACAACCATTCCGTCATTTTTTCTTCAGTCTGGAATTTCTGACTAACTATCGTATTATTAGGGTCATATACTTTATAACCATTTTTATCGCGTGAGATTGCTACAGAATGCTCTAAACTACTGACGCGCATGACTTCATTTCCAGTAAGGTTGATATCTTTTATTATTTCGGCCCAGTTTTCATGACTTGTATTTAATCCTATTTTAAAGATGGACTGTAAATATTTATACTTCACGTGCATATATTCATGCGAATTAGATTGGGTGAATTGATTGCGAGTGATTTGCCGATCGCATGCTTGAAGATTAATAATCTTCTCTACCCAAACAAATAATTGATTATCATAAAGCTCATTACGAGGGGGGTTCTTTTGTGCAATATACGACAAAATGTCCTCAAACTCTTCCTCCTTCCCATTTAATACATAGGAAATATATAAATTTGATAAACCATGGCAAACTCCTCCTTCACTTAGTTTAATGGGTAAATTATGATATTTGAGGTAATTATTTAGATTCTTGATCACAAAATGTTGACTAGTATTTACTTGATTATTTGACATCACGGGCACCTGCTTATCAAAGTTGTTTATTTATTTTATCCATATTGAGTCATATTTGTACAATTAATTGTGATGATATCTGCTATGAATAATTTTGATATACTGGGCCTTGAAATAGACCAACGGATTATAGAACTGTGAGGTAGG
>NZ_JNCF01000049.1 GCF_000770585.1 Legionella norrlandica
GGAGTTCCTACAGGAGGAGAAACCGGACAAGTACTGGTTAAATCGAATGATCTAGATTTCAACACTATGTGGGTTGATCCGGCAAATTTTGGCATCAAACGGCAATTAGGAGATAAAGTTCTAGGAGGGACAGTAATTTATGTTAATCCATTAGGCACTCATGGCCTTATTGTAGCCAATACAGATCAAGACGACTCTAGTACTTGGTGGGATGCACAAGATACTATCACTAACCCAGCTCATTTTGACAGTGAAGGCAAATTATACTCCGACTGGAGACTGCCTACTCGCTTTGAATTGAATTTAATTTATATGATGCGTAATGAGCTCGGAAATTTCTTACCAGGTAATTACTGGAGCTCGACTGAGAAATCATCAGCAAACAGCTGGACTTTTAATTTTAAAACAGGAGAAATTAAGGATATTGCCAAGAATAAAACAGCCGCTATCCGGGCAGTAAGAACCTTTTAAACAGTAGCATGAAAATGTTCATAAATTCGTTTTGCCAATTGTTCGTTGATTCCTTGCACTTTGCAAATTTCTTCCAATGGTGCCTTGGCCAACTCTCGCAATCCTCCAAAACGCTGAAGCAAAGCTTGTCTTCTCTTCAAGCCAACTCCTTCTATACTTTCTAGGGTAGACTCAACTCGTGCCTTTTGTCTTTTCTTGCGATGAGCAGTAATAGCAAAACGATGCGCTTCATCGCGAATATGCTGTAAAAGATGAAGTGCCTTAGAATCTTCAGGTAAAATGAATTCTCTGTCTTCATTGACCAATACTAGCTTTTCCCAACCCGCCTTCCGTGAAGGCCCTTTTGCTACCCCCAATAGAGTAACACCTGTCACATTCAGTGAATTCAAAACCCGTTTTGCAACAGAAACCTGTCCCTTCCCACCATCAATAACTAAAACATCTGGTAACGATTGTGCTTCGATGAGTCTTTTGAATCGGCGAGAAACTGCTTGCTCCATTGCAGCATAGTCATCTCCCGGTGTAATACCTTCAATATTAAAACGCCTATACTGATTAGGACAAGGGCCTTCTTTATCAAATACAACGCAAGATGCGATAGTTGCTTCCCCTCGAGTATGACTAATGTCAAAACACTCCATGCGTTCTATATTGCTATCCAATGATAATAATTGCTTTAACTCTTGATATCGTGCCCGGATGGTGGAATGTTTATTAACATATTCTGCTATTGAAATTCGTAAATTATTAACTGCAAAATCCATCCATCTGGTTTTAACTCCCTTTGGATTAATTTGAATCTTACAGGTTTTACCTCTCTGTTGGGACAAAGCATCCTCTAAAGAATGACGCTCTTCAATCAACTGATTAGTAATAATCAACTCCGGGATTTTTTCTGGAGCATCCAAGTAATAGAAACCAATGAATGCTTCAAAAGTTTGTTGCCATAAAGAGTTCGTTTCCATTCCTTCATCTAATACTTTGTAGGGTACAGAAGGAAAAAAGCTTTGGCTACCTAATACCTGTCCTTCACGAATCGTTACGTATTGAATACATGCAAAACCAGGGCGAGCTTCAATGGCAATAACATCAGCATCTCCACGTAATTGTACAACAACGCCTTGCTGTTCTTGAATTAAGCGTAGACTTTTTATCTGATCTCGCAAAATGGCCGCTTCTTCAAAATTTAATTGACTAACTGCCTTGCTCATTCGTTCAGCAAGTTCATCAAGGATTATCTGAGATTTCCCTTGTAAAAATCGTATGGCATCCTCTACAGATTGTTTGTAGCTTTCAGGAGAAATATAATTGACACAAGGTGCTGTGCAACGCTTTATTTGATATTGCAAACAAGGGCGAGAGCGTGAGTTAAAATAACTGTCACGACAATTACGAATTTTGAATACTTTTTGGATTGTTACTATTGTTTCTTTTACAGCAGCAACACTGGGAAAAGGCCCAAAAAAATTACCCGAGGGAGGTTTCTTTTTACTGCGATACAATTCAATTCTTGGGAATTCAGGGTGATTCGAGAGATGGATATAAGGATAAGATTTGTCATCTCGCAATAGAACATTATATTTCGGCCTTAATGCTTTGATCAGATTGCTTTCTAATAACAAAGCTTCCGTTTCCGATCTGGTGACAGAAACTTCTATAGAAGCGATTTGACTGACTAGGGAGCGTGTTTTAATTCCTGTATTTTGCTTATTAAAATAGCTACTTACTCTTTTTTTAAGGTTAGCCGCTTTCCCCACGTATAGAACGGTACCCTTTTCGTCCAACATGCGATAGATGCCTGGTTCACCAGGAAGCTTAGCTAGAAATAAAGCGAGTTCAGCCGAAAGCTTTATATCGTTCATGAAATCAACAACTAATCATCTTGTGACAAATCATTGGGATGCTCAATGATACGGTGCTTCATCGCCAGATAGGTCAGCTCCACATCATTTTTAATTCCTAATTTTTCAAACATCCTATATCGATAACCATTAATGGTTTTACTGCTTAAAAACAATCTGTCCGCAATCTCTTGCACGTTCATGCCGCTTGTAATCATCAGCATGACTTGCATTTCTCTCTCAGATAACAAATCAAATGGAGAATCTTGGGGTTCCTGAATACTATTAATTGCCATCTTCTGTGCTATCTCAGCACTAAGATATTTTTCACCTTTTGCCACCTTTCGGATCGCAGCAGCCATTTCTTCGGCTCCAGATTCCTTGGTGAGATATCCCATAGCACCTAATTGTAACACTCGTGTAGGTAGCGGATCTGAACAAATTGCTGTGACGGCAATGACTTTAATATTTGGATTTGTTTTTTTTAAACGACGCGTAACCTCCCACCCATCAATCCCAGGCATTTTCATATCTAATAATACAACATCTGGAGAGTGAGTTTTTACATAGGCTAAAGCTTGCTCACCGCTTTCAGCATCTGCAACCACATCTACATCCGACATATCTTCAAGCAATCGTCGAATACCCATTCTAACCAATGCATGGTCATCAACAATTAATACTTTAATCAAATAATGCTCCTTGACCAAACAGTCAATGAACAAACTGTGTTGGTTGATGTTAACAAGACTCTATAATCATTACAATACATAAAATTTCTAATCCATCACGACAATTTTTGCCCTTATTAACAATAATAGACTAACAAGCTCTTATATGAATATTGGGATTATTGGGATCGACATTAAAATACGGCGGAAATTCACCCAACTCGCGAGCCCTATCTATATATTTACCCATATCAGTGCGAACAAAGTCATATAAGTTCTGGTAACTGTCAATAACAAAATAAACTGGCTGTAATTGGTCAATCCGATAAGGCATTCGAAACGCAACAACCGGATCAAACAAAACCCTAACGGGGACATCACTTTCCACACAATAAACGGTTTCACTAATAGAAGATAAAATACCCCCACCATAGGCTCTAAGCCCCTTTGAGGTTTTAATCAGCCCAAACTCTACAGTAAACCAAAACATTCTTTGCAATAAGGCCCAATCCTGCTCAGGAAAAGTCAATACCTTACATGCATAATCATAAACAAACTCCGCATAGACCCTATCTGTTAACATGGGGCAATGCCCAAAGAGCTCATGAAAAATATCAGGCTCTTTGACATAATCCAATTCTTCTTCACTCCGAATAAAAGTCGCTGCCGGGAAATATTTTTTTGCTAATAATTCAAAGAATTCCCTCGCTGAAATCAAAGCAGCTACTGGTGCCACTTGCCACCCAGTTTTAGCTTTTAATCGTTGACTGACTTCCGGGAGTTGCGGAATAGCTTGTGAATTTAGGCCTAAGGTTTTTAATCCAACAATAAATTCATCACAAGCTCTGGCCGGTAACAATTTAAGCTGTCTTTCAAATAAAATACTCCAAATTCTGTTTTCTTCAGTCGAATAATTCACTAAACCCCGAGCGTCAGGAACATGTGCAACATAACGGCTTTGAAACTCCATAATTTCTCCTTCACTCATTTTATCTTGGAAAAACAATCGTAAATTACTTTATCTGTTTTTTCAGGCTCATTCAAAAATCAATACCACAGGATGATAACGTCTATTTTCACGTTAAGCTAACACAAAAAACCAAAGAAAACATTGCCTTAAAATTACTGTAATCTGTGCGTATTACCTCTTAGTAAAGACATTTTCCAGATTGGCTTAGTGATGCTATCCTCAACTTGTTCTAGTAATTACCCAACAGTAAACTAAATGTCAACACCGTTTTTAATCATCTTTTTGGAAGTGCCAGTAATATCTTGCATACTGCAGAATGCTATATGTGACTTTCAAGAGCAACAGAATGACGCGCGACATAGACAATTCAGGTAATACAAAAATTAACGATTAATACTATTAAATTGAGCACCTTTCTATATATTATTACTTATTTTATAGATTCTGCTATAAAATTTATTTCTTAACTTACTGATTGGAATACATAAAATGACAATAGGCATCCTAGCCACTGGTGATGAAATTGTACATGGCGATACTCTGAATACTAATGCTCATTATATTGCTCATGCTCTTTGCTCAGAAGGATTACCACTTGGGTTACACGTAGCTTGCAGCGATAAGGAAAAAGACATTATAGATAGCCTGAATTTTCTAGTGGAACGTCATGATATCATCATTTCCATTGGTGGACTCGGACCAACAAAAGATGACATTACCCGCTTTGCCTTAGCCAAATTTACGCAAGAATCACTTGTTCAACATGCTGAAGCCCTAAAACACGTAGAAAATAAAGCAAATATAGCCAAAATATCACTTAATCAAGGGAATTTGCAGCAATGTCTCTTCCCCCTCCATGCCAAATTATTCCCCAATCCTTATGGCACAGCAATGGGATGCTCTTATTTATGGAAAGGGAAGATTTTTATTCTATTACCTGGGCCACCGCGTGAGTGCCTCCCTATGTTTAATAATTACGTTCTTCCACTATTATTACAGACTAGCCACAGTCATAAACAAATCCTGAGGTGGCGAATTTTCGGTTTAGCTGAAAGTGAGATAGCTCAAACACTTGAAGACGCTTTAGACGGATTGGATTGTCAAACCGGGTATCGATTGGAGACACCCTATATTGAATTCAAGGTCAGATGCAAAAATGAACTGGTTGGCAAAATTAAGTCCATAGTAGAACCCATTCTCGCTCCACATATTATTTCACCCTTAGAAGCCAAAGCATCCGACCAATTAAGAGATCTTATCTTGCATATTAATGAACCGATAACCATTATTGATGAAGCGACTGGGGGATTACTGCAATCCATTTTGGTGAAACCTGAGAACCATCATTTAATAAATTTTCATAATCTCAGAAATACCAGGCTATACTTTCACTGCAACGGTCTGGAGGACTATTGGTCACAACTATCACCCAAAGGCACTACTAAATTAATTATTCATTATAGTAATCAAATGCAGGAAGGAAGAGAAACCCATGAAATTCCTTATCGAAGTCCCATGGTGGTGCATTATGCTGTTGAATGGTTAAGCTTCCGACTCTTTCATCTCATCAACCAATTGCATTAAAGCATAGCAAAGTTCCTGGGTTCCCTCACCTTTTATGGCTGAAATCGGGAATACTTTGTCTTTCCAATTCAAACCTTCTATTATGCTTTGAATCTTTTCTTTCCTGCTTGTCTCATCAGGCAACATATCTATTTTGTTTAAAACCAACCATCTAGGCTTATTATGCAGATCAGGATTGTATTGAGTTAATTCATTAATAATAGCTTTGGCATCCGCCACTGGATCACTTCCATCCAGAGGAGCGATGTCGATAACATGTAGCAAAACACAAGTGCGTGAAAGATGCTTTAAAAACCTATGTCCCAGACCAGCTCCCTGAGCAGCTCCTTCTATAAGCCCTGGAATATCGGCCATTACGAAGCTCTTATAGGGTGAAACACGAACCACTCCCAAACCAGGATGTAGCGTTGTAAAAGGATAATCAGCCACTTTGGCTTTCGAGCTTGAGACGGCTCTGATTAGAGTAGATTTGCCAGCATTAGGAAGCCCTAATAAACCAACATCAGCCAGAACCCTTAGTTCAAGACGCAAGTGTCTGGATTCGCCTGGACGCCCTGGGGTTGTTTGTCTTGGTGTTCGATTAACACTGCTTTTATAACGAGTATTACCTAGACCATGAAAACCACCTTTAGCTATAAGAACTGGAATCCCAGGTTGATTAATATCCGCCAGTAATTCACCAGTATCCACATCGTACACCATGGTTCCAATAGGTACTTTGATAATCAGATCGTCCCCTTTTTTTCCAGTACAATTTCCTCCCATACCCGATTGACCATTCTCAGCCTTATAATGGCGAGTATAACGAAAATCAATTAAGGTATTTAAATCGCTGCTCGCCTCAAAATAAATACTTCCACCATCACCCCCATCGCCACCATCAGGTCCCCCGCGAGGAATAAATTTTTCCCTTCTGAAGCTTAAGCAGCCATTCCCACCTTTACCAGCCTCTACTTTAATCAGTGCTTCATCAACGAATTTCATGCCGAACCTTAAAAACTAAAAAAAAACCCCGTAACCGGGGTCAAATAAAACAAATTACATTGCATAAGAACTTCAACTTAGGGCGATTGATTCATTAATCTCGCAAGTTGCTGACATACTACAACTTACCCTGAAACATCCATACGATCTCTTATAGAAACAAGGAAACAAGTCACAGCACATAGGCGGCAGAGACGAATTGCCAACACACCTCTTAATTCGCAGTTTCTTCTTTTTGTTCAGGTACTATAGTGACGTATTTGCGATTTTTCTCACCCTTGATCGTAAATTGTACCAACCCTTCTACCAGAGCATACAGAGTATGATCACGGCCACATCCTACACCAGGTCCAGGATGAAAACGTGTACCACGTTGTCTTACAATTATTTCTCCAGCGTTTACAAATTGACCACCAAAACGTTTCACGCCAAGGTATTTTGGATTCGAATCGCGGCCATTCCGAGTACTACCGCCTGCTTTCTTATGAGCCATTGCTATCCCCTCTTATTTACCTATCGCAGTAATTTTAACTTGCGAATAATATTGTCGGTGCCCCATTTGCTTCATGTGGTGCTTACGTCGACGAAATTTGATAATTTTAACTTTTTTGTGGCGACCATGATCAAGCACTTCAGCTTTCACTGTCGCTTTAGCAACAAAAGGTGTGCCACAAGTTACTTTATCACCATCAACTAACATTAATACTTCTGAAAAATTTATTTCATTGCCAACATCTTCAGGCAGCAATTCAATTTTTATCACATCACCTTCTTGTACGGTGTATTGCTTACCGCCAGTTTTGATTACCGCATACATAACTAGTCTCCAATTTGCCTGATTGGCTATCACAATTCCAACAAAGTGGCATATTCTATGAAATTATGACTATTACTTCAAGTTCATTTTAAAATATTGTATACTTCACCACCCTTTATCGATTGACTCAGTATTTTTATAGGGAGTTTCGATACCTTATTAATCTGGTCGCGGATTAATTTAAGGATTATATATTTTCAGGGATAGTTGTAATGAATACAGTGAACCCATTGCTCATGTTACTATAGTTCGGCTGTTGGCAATACTGTTCGCACAACACAACCACACTGAAAATATTATCCAAGGGAGAACCTTTAAATTTTTGGAGTTATTTATAATGTCAACCATTCAATTAGAAGCCCAAACAAGAACGGATATGGGGAAAGGTGCGAGCCGCCGCCTACGTCGTCTTGAAAATAGAGTACCTGCAGTTCTATATGGCGGAAATAAAAAGCCATTAGCAATTCATTTCCCTCACAATAAAGTAATTAAGGCATTGGAAACAGAGAGCATTTATTCCAGTATTTTTGATATTACTGTAGATGGCAAAGTGGAGCATGTTATTTTAAAAGCACTACAACGTCATCCATACAAACCCATTGTATTGCACATGGATTTACAGCGTGTTTCCGGGAAAGATATTCTGGTAAAATTAATTCCTATTCATTTTATTAATGAGCAACAATCTCAAGGAGTGAAGGCTGGCGGAATTGTTCAACATACCATGACTCAAGTTGAAATACGCTGCCAAGCAAAAGATTTACCTGAATTTATTGAAGTCGATATGTCGAAAGTTGGTCTGGATGATGTAGTTCATCTTTCCGACTTAACGCTTCCCAAGGGAGTACAACTGACTGTTGATGTCACTGATGGTAGCCATGATTCCCCGGTAGTCAGCATTCATGCTTCCAAAGTAAGTGGCGCTGATCTTGAAACATCAGCAACTCCAGCTGCTCCAACTTCAGAGCAAGAAGAAGGCACTGAATAAGTTGCTTTTTATAATATTTCATGTAGATATCCTGCAGGATATTTACATGAACCTAAAATTAATATTTCTCAATCAAAACCTGCTTTATACAACTAATGAAGAACCAATAGCCTATGGCCATAAAACTTATTATCGGTTTACGTAATCCCGGCTCAGCCTATGAGCAAACCAGACACAATGCTGGCGGTTGGTTAGTTTCCGCTTTAGCTCAAAGGCATAATTCTCATTTTAAAATTGACAAAAAAATGCAAGCAGAATTAGCAGAACTGAATTTTAATCATGACATCTGCCGACTGGCGTTACCCTTGACTTATATGAATCATAGCGGGCAAGTAACAAGAATGGTCAGTCAATTCTATAAAATTGAACCCAATGAAATATTAATTGTTCATGATGAATTGGATTTACCCGTCGGGCGTATCAAATTAAAAACGGGAGGAGGACATGGAGGTCATAATGGCTTGAGAGACATCAGCACTCAACTGGGAACAGGCGATTTTCATCGTTTACGTATAGGAATAGGGCATCCTGGCCACAGAGATCTAGTCCACCAATATGTGTTAAGTAAGCCATCGATGCACGATAGACAACAAATTTATGATGCAATTGACAGAGGCATAGCAGTAATACCTATGGTATTGTCTGGAGATATAGCC
>NZ_JNCF01000050.1 GCF_000770585.1 Legionella norrlandica
GGTTTACCCAATGTCGGTAAGTCAACACTTTTTAATGCACTTACTAAAGCTGGTATTGAAGCAGCCAATTACCCATTTTGTACCATTGAACCCAATGTCGGTATTGTAACCGTACCAGATCCGAGACTGGATGCTTTAAGTAACATAATAAAGCCGCAACAAGTTATTCATGCCACGATGCAATTTGTAGATATTGCTGGATTAGTTAAAGGCGCATCAAGCGGAGAAGGATTAGGCAATCAATTTTTAGCGAATATTAGAGAAACTGATGCCATTGCCCATGTTGTTCGTTGCTTCGATAACTCGGATGTTGTTCATGTAGAAGGTCGAGTTGATCCGTTAAGTGATATAGAAGTCATTAATACCGAATTAGCTTTAGCTGACATGGAGACATTAGAAAAATCCATATTAAAAGTCAGTAAAAATAGCAAAAGTGGAAATAAAGATGCTATTTTTGAATTAAAAACTTTGGAAAAAATTAAAGCTCACCTTGATGCCGGCTATCCAGTAAGAACTCTCGAACTCACACCTGACGAAGAACAAATTACCAAACGACTTTTTTTATTAACTGCCAAACCTGTTCTCTATATTGCCAATGTAGACGATAATGGCTATGAAAATAACCCCTTGCTGGATAAAGTACAAGCATTGGCAGAGCAAGAGAATGCGAGTATCGTCGCTCTCTGCGCAGCAACTGAAGCAGAGTTGGTTGAATTAGATGAAAAGGATAGACAGGAATTTATGGCAGATTTAGGGCTTAGTGAACCTGGTTTGCACAAAGTAATCCGAGCTGGTTATGAGCTACTAGGACTCCAAACTTATTTCACTGCTGGAGTAAAAGAAGTAAGAGCTTGGACTATCCATAAAGGCGCAACCGCACCTCAAGCAGCAGGTGTGATTCATACTGATTTTGAGAAAGGCTTTATTCGGGCAGAAGTTATTGCTTATGATGATTTCATTCGCTTCGGGGGCGAGCAAGGTGCTAAGGAAGCAGGTAAACTGAGACTGGAAGGCAAGGATTATATTGTTCGTGATGGGGATGTCATGCATTTCCGCTTTAATGTTTAACCTGCTTATCGGGGCAGTTAGCATGAGTGAAAAGGCCCCAGTTTGACAGCCACTTGACAATTAACTGATACGACCTTAGGATTCATTGATTACATATCAGAGGGCAAATGAATGACTATTGACCGTATACGAGCGCTTGTTAGTGAGGATTTTAACGCGGTTAATAATTTAATTATTGATAAAATTCAATCTCAAGTTGGCTTAATCCACGATTTATCACAACATATAGTTGAAAGTGGTGGGAAACGCTTACGCCCCCTAGTGGTACTCTTGGCAAGCAATGCCTGTGGATACAAAGGGAAGGATCATATTTCTCTAGCTGCCATGGTTGAATTTTTTCATACTGCCACCTTATTGCATGACGATGTCATTGACGAATCAACCCTGAGAAGAGGCAGACAAACTGCAAACAGCATTTGGGGAAGTAAAGCGAGTGTTTTAGTTGGCGATTATCTCTTTACTCAATCAGTACAATTAATGGTAGAAGTTGGCATCACTGAAATTCTTAATCTTCTAGCAAATACATCCCATCAAATTACTTGCGGTGAAGTCAAACAGTTAGCCAATCGTCATAATCCTGCTCTTAATTTAGACGACTATTTTGATGTCATACGAGCTAAAACAGCACTTTTATTCGCTGCTGCCGCTTGCATAGGTCCCATACTCACCAACGCATCTATTGAGGTCCAAAATAGCCTATATACTTATGGGCTGCACTTGGGAAATGCATTTCAATTGATTGATGACGCACTGGATTACTGTTCAGATGCTACCACTTTAGGCAAGAATATTGGTGACGATTTGGCGGATGGGAAAGCAACCTTACCTCTTATTCATGCATTACAACATGGTACACCAATCCAGCAACAACAAATAAAAGACAGTTTAATGAAAGGGAGCCTCAGCTATCTACCTGACATTTTAATTGCTATTGAACAAACCAAAGCAATACCTTATACCAAACGAATTGCAGCTCAAGAAGTAGACTCTGCCCTCTCAGCGCTGGAAATACTTCCTGATTCTATTTATAAAGAAGCCCTCGTTGACCTAGCTAAATTTGCTTTGGAAAGAAATTATTAACCAGATAATCCGCAACCTCTAGGTTGGTCATTTGAGTCAGGATGAGCCAACCAACCTGCCGGCTGCAATTAGACAATGTAATAATAATCAGGGGAAACACGGCATTTAAAGCAAGCACTTTTACAATTCGAGTCTCCTTGACATTTTCGTATTGTGCCTTTTTTAACCCATATATCTAACATTGGTTGTAGCGCAGTCAGATCCAAATGAAATTCCCTGCTCAATTGTTGAGTGCTTACAAACCTTTCTCGACGGATAAAATCACGTATTTGTAACAACATCGCGACTCTCCATATTATGTTCAATATAATGAAAGATCCTTAAAACAAAGCTCACACTCAATACCATAGCTAAAATCCAAAGGATACTTTGTTGTGGATGTTCTAAAAATTTTGCTACTTGATAAAAAACAACTGCAGTAGCATAGGCTATCACAAATGACCAGATGATAGAGGTCCACATAAGTTGCTTATTGGCCTCCTGACGTATTACTGCCATGGTAGAAACGCAAGGAATATAAAGTAAAACAAAAAGCAAGTAGGCATAAGCCCCCACTGCCCCATTAAAACGTTGTGACATAATGCCATAAACAGATTGCGAGAGATCGCTATCAGCAGCGCTAGCAGAAACCGGATTCCACAAAGCAGCCCCTAATTCTGATAAATTCTCGGGAACAGACCATAAAGCAGCCTTTATCCCACTCCAAAAATCAAAATTGACTGCTGTGATTTCGCCCAAATGACCTACTTGAGCATATAGTGTGTTTAAAGTGCCGACTACCACCTCTTTAGCCAACATACCTGTTAACAACCCTACTGTTGCTGGCCAATTCTCTTGATTAATCCCCATGGGAGAAAATAAAGGAGTAATCCCCTGGCCTATTAATGATAATAAAGAATCTGTGCTAGCCTCCCCGGAGCTAATTCCTCCCCCCAAGGTAATCGCATTTAACCCACCCAAAATCACACAAATAGGGATAATCAGTTTACCAGCACGAAAAACAAAGAACCGTAGCCTCAATGAGGTTTCTCTAAATAAGCGCTTGAGTGAAGGCCTGTGGTAAGCAGGTAATTCCAAAATCAATGGTGATGCATGCCCTTTCAAGGCTGTTTTCCGTAATATAAACCCAGTTAAGACTGCCATTAAAATACCAATTAAATACAGCGAAAAAACAACGTTATGGCCACCCGTAGGAAAAAATGCAGCAACAAACACAGCATAAATAGCAAGTCTAGCACTGCAAGACATAAATGGGCTCATCATTATAGTCAACAGCCGATCTCTTTCCGAATCAAGGGTGCGCGCAGCCATAATAGCAGGAACGTTACACCCAAAACCAACAATCATGGGCACAAACGATTTTCCTGGTAATCCCATCGCTCGCATTGCTTTATCTACAACAAATGCCGCTCTGGCCATATAACCTGAAGTTTCCAATAAAGAAAGAAAGAAAAACATAGCGGCAATAACGGGAATAAAAGTAATAGTAGTATTAATTCCTTTACCTAGCCCATTAGCTAATAGTGCTATCACCCAATTTGGCGCATGAAACTGTTGTAATAGCCAGGCACTACCCTGAACAAAGATAGTTTCTGTGCTAATATCAAAAAAATCCTGAAAGGCACCGCCAATATTAATAGCAAATAAAAACATTAGATACATCATCAAAAAAAAGATAGGTAATGCCAGAAAACGATGCAAAACAACCCTATCTAATTTTGCAGTAAAATGCTCACTGGCATCATTGGGTTTTTGTTGGACCTGGGTGACAATTTCGTGAATTTTCTGATATCGGGCGTCAGCTAACACCACGTCCAGGCTTAAATCTCCTTTCTGATATTCCATCAAGCACATTTTAAGAGATTGAGCACTTGTTAATGAATCGCCTTCAGCCAGTCTCAAAGAATAATAATAGGCAAGTGACTTCTCATAACCTTGTGCGATCAATTGATTTTTTATCTTACTTAAAGCATGCTGTGCTGACACCGGCAAAGTAAGCGCCAAGGGCTTAATGGTGCGGGGAAAATTAATTAACGACTGTTGCAGCGCAGATACGCCAACATTTTTATGCGCCTGAATTGGGATAACAGAACAGCCTAATTGTTTTTCCAGCGATTTTATATCAATAGAAATTCCGCGTTGTCGGGCAATATCCATCATATTAAGCGCGATAATAACAGGCTTGCTTAACTCAAATAATTGACTAGTTAAATACAAATGTCTTTCAAGATGACAAGCATCTATTACATTAATAATGCAATCATACTCTAGATTAACAACCGACTGGGCTGCAATTTGTTCATCCTGGCTTATACCTTCCGCATTGGCTACCAGTGAATAAATACCTGGCAAATCAGTCACTTCAATTAAATGCTCTTTAAATAAAAATTTGCCGCTTTTCTTCTCAACAGTAACTCCAGGCCAATTCCCTACTTTCTGATTGGCACCGGTTAAAGCATTAAATAATGTTGTTTTACCGCAATTTGGATTTCCTACCAATAAAACATGAGTCATAGGTACTCCAAAATTAATTGACTTGCTTCATCTTTACGCAAAGTTAAAAATGTTCCTCTTACCTCAATTTGTACTGGGCATCCTAATGGCGCTATTCTCACTACTGAAAATTCAATACCACAAGTAATTCCCAAAGACAAAAGCCTGCGTCTATATTGCATATCAGTCGCTCCAAATCCGACTAATCGCACTCTGTCTCCTTGTTTTAAGTCACTAATCTGCATAATATGAAACAAAAAAATTCGTTAATCCCAATTCTAACATAAATGATATCGAGAATCATTCTCGTTTATAAAAATTATCTTCTCAACCCATTCCCTTAATCAAACGATGAGGATGACGACTAAGATAATCAACCGATTGCATTTCTATCAAACGACTTAAAGTGCGCTTGAAAGTTTCCTTCATTTCACCGTTAGTGTATAATTTTTCTACAGATACATCGGCAGAAACAATGACTTTAATTCCTCTATCGTACATAATGTCTATAAAATGGATGAACATTATAACTTGTGCCGTATGATTCTCTGTAAGCTTATGAATACCACTAATAAAGACATTATCAAAGCGGTCAGCAATTTCTAAATAATCCAATTGGCTTCTTGGAAAATTACAAATCACATCAAAAGCAAACCAAATAGAACGAACGCCATATTTCACATAAGGAATATCCCGATTTTGTACAGTAATAAACCCCTTCCTGTCTTCTTCTTGAGTAGTCAAGGCAAACTGTTTCTCCATAGCCTCTTGAGTTTGTTCATTTAAAGGATAAAAATAGGACTCCAAAAGAGGTTGCCGCCCCAAACGATAATCTCTCTTAAGATTAAGATTAAGCACTTCGCAATTTCTTTTAATAATCTCAATAGCAGGAATAAATCTTTCTCTGTGTACTCCATTTAAATACAAATCATCCGGCTGAGTATTGGAAGAAATAACCAAAACAACACCATGTTTATATAAAGCCTGGAGTAACTCGGCTAAAATCATTGCATAAGCAACATCATGAACTAAAAACTCATCAAAACATAATAAACGAGTCGACTTGGCAATTTCTTTTGCAATGTAAAGCAAAGGATTTTTTTTGCCTTGAACTCGTCTTAACTGACTATCAATTTGCTGCATGAAATGGTGAAAATGAAATCTTGCTTTATTCTCCTCTTCAACATACTGGTACAGCAAATCCACCAAATACGTCTTGCCAACGCCAACCGGGCCATAAATATAGAGGCCTGAAACAGGAGGTTTTTTTTTCCACCGAAACCAAGAGCTCTCTGGTTTTTTCAAATCCTCTACCAGTCGTTGCATATGGGCAAGAATTTCTCTCTGGGCTGATTCATCGTTTATCTCACCTGCGCGAATTGCCGCCTCATAATACGTTATTAAACTCATGACAAACAAACCTGGACACGCACATTCTCTATTAATTGTTCTTTCAGTATTAATAATTTACCATGAAAAAAATGACCCGTTTCTGTAAATTCAATAACAGGGATTGCCGGAGAAGATTGCCTGGCAAATTGAGTCACTAATTCAAATGGAACTACCTCATCCTCTTTACCCTGCACAATAAGCCAAGGATAAGGAACAGGGTCAAATTCCTTATAGTCATAATGATGAACTGGCGGAGCTACCGTTATTAACAGAACATGTTCACATTGAGATGCCGTACGGTAAGCCACATAAGACCCAAATGAGAATCCAGCAAAGATGAATTTAGCAGGGGGATACTCAGCATGCCATTGCTTCACAAGACTCTGCATATCCTCACTTTCTCCTACACCATTATCATAGCACCCTGCCGATCGTCCTACCCCTCTGAAATTGAATCGCACTGAAGGAATATGCAAGTCCTTAAATGCTCTAGCCATAGTGGTGACTACCTTATTATTCATGGTTCCACCCTGTAAAGAATGTGGATGACCAAGAAATGCAATATATGTAGGATCAACCTCCTGAGGCACAGTCAATACGGCTTCCAATGGTCCCACTAATCCTTCAAGCATTAATTCATGTTCCCCAGGGCTATTTAATTTATTGATAAATTGCATAACAAACCTACTTATATACCTATTTAAATATTTGCTGCTCTAGATTTCAGTAAAGGACTTAAGATATTATAACAACTGATGCGTTGACCCCAATAGACTAATTATACACCTAAAATACTCAGGGATATAAGCAGTATATTTTATTGGCAGCGACTTTATTTAACGTTTCTGGAGGACTTGATCCATGAGACAGGTACCTATACTACCTTTATACTTATCTAGATCTAATCGATTTCCCTATTTAGGGAGAACAGCATGAAGATCCAGGATTTTAAACGAAAAAAACAAGAGCATAGCAAGATTTCCATGGTGACCTGCTATGATTATCCTTCATCTTGTATCGTGGCAGAATCAAATATCGATTGTGTTTTAGTAGGTGATTCCGTAGCCATGGTAATTCACGGCCATTCTACAACTATCATGGCCACCATAGAAATGATGGAATTACATACTCAAGCCGTAGCTCGTGGTTTAAGTAAACAATTCTTGGTTACTGACTTACCTTTTTTAGCTCATAAATTGTCACAAAGCCATACCGTTGAAAACGTAAAAAGATTATTACAAGCAGGAGCCCAAGCAGTCAAAATTGAAGGCGCTGACCAAGAGACATGTCAAACCATTTCTCATCTAGTTAATGCAGGAATTCCAATAATGGGGCATATTGGTTTAACTCCTCAATCGATTCATCAATTAGGGGGCTATAAAGTACAGGGGAAAAATGATGAGCAAGCAGAGATTTTGCTAAACCAAGCATTAGCTCTAGAACAAGCTGGTTGTTTTGCAATAGTCATTGAATGCGTCCCACAAAATTTGGCAAAAATTATTACCAATTCTTTGACCATTCCTACTATAGGTATTGGTGCAGGCTCCGGTACCGATGGACAAGTCCTTGTTTGGCACGATATGTTAGGTTTACAAACTTCCTTTAATCCTAAATTTGTAAAAAAATTTTTTAGAGCCAAAGATCATTTTGTTGAAGCTTTAAATACTTATGCCCAACAGGTACAACAAATGCATTTCCCAACTGATGAGTATGCTTTTTAGGAAAATAACTAATGCACGTTTTTAATAACCTAAATGAATGGATTAACTTTAGAAAAACATTATCTCCTGATCTCTCTTTAGGTTTTGTTCCAACAATGGGGAATTTGCATGCTGGACACGCTTCCCTATTTCTAACAAGTAGTAAGGAAAATGATTATACAATTTCTACATTGTTTGTTAATCCGACTCAATTTAATAACCCAGATGATTTTACTCACTACCCACGTACACTTGATGCTGATCTCAAACTAATGGTGCAAAGCGGAGTTAATTTTTGCATACTTCCCAATGAGCAAGAAATTTATACGGACGGATATCGCTATCAAATTCAGGAAAACCAACTTTGCCAGATGATGGAAGGAAAACATAGGCCCGGGCACTTTAATGGTGTGCTCACTATAGTTATGAAGCTCTTTAATTTGACGAAACCAACCAGAGCTTATTTTGGTGAAAAAGACTATCAACAGTTTTTATTAATTCGTGGAATGGTTAAAGCACTATTCATGAATATTGAAATAAAATCTTGCCCAACAATTAGAGAAAAGAGTGGTTTAGCCTGCAGCTCTCGCAATAACAGACTTACTCCAGACCAAAAAAAAATTGCTGATGAATTTGCAAAAATATTTCATCAAAATAAATCATGTGTCATGATCACTAGAGAACTAGAGGCTCTTGGAATAACAGTAGAATATATTGAGGAATTCCAGGGCAGGCGATTTGCTGCAGTGCAAATTGGTGATATTCGCCTTATTGATAACTACTTAATATGATTCAAACAAATTGGTGCGTCATTACAGGTGGACCCTCTTCAGGGAAAACTACTTTAATTAATTCTTTGGCAGAATTAGGGTACCAAACTGCACCGGAAATTGCCAGATTTTACATCAACCAACTCCTGTCTCATGAGCAAAAAACATTGCAAGAAGTTAAACACAACAATATCCTTTGGTTACAAAGAAAAATTCTTAATATAATGTTAAGGCGGGAAAGGCACCTCTCTAAAGGTGACTTAATTTTTTTTGATCGAGGTACTCCTGATAGTATAGGATATTTTCGTTTTCACCATTTAGAGGACACCCATGTTGTTAAAGCTTGCCAGCACTTACGTTATCGAAAAATTTTTTTCTGCCATCCCTTGCCAGTGGTTCCTGATACCATAAGAGACGAGAATGATGCAACCGCGAAGATGATTAGCAACTGTATTTATAATGCCTATATTGACCTTAATTATCCTATTATTGAGCTACCAGCAATCTCAGTAGAAAAACGCTTGGAAATCATTTTATCACAAATTAAACAATAAATCTTAATCCAGGCTTAGGAATAGTGTTCAATGGTGTCATTGAATCAGATAACCTTTTTGCCTCAATATCTATCAAATCAGACAAATAGATAATTAATACCTAAACGGATAATTTGACTATTGAAATGCGAAGTAGTACTCACTGCATTAACAAACAATGGCTGACCTGCATTTGACTTTAGATTTTATATACAGCAATAGCTGCCGCAATGACCGCAGCCTTATGTTGAGGAAGAGATTTATTGGAATATCTTAACCATTCAGGATGTGCTTCTACTAATCCAGTATTAAATAATCCTTTCTGAAATTCGGTGGATTGTATCATTTCCAAATAATAGGGAATTGTAGTTTTTACTCCAAACATACGCATTTCTTCAAGAGCACGGCGAGCTCGCCTAAGGGCAGATGGCCAATCAAGAGCCCAAACGGTAAGCTTAGCGCACAAAGAATCATAATCGGGAGGAATTTGATAGCCCGTATATATTGCACTATCTGTTCGTACTCCAGGGCCACCTGGAGCGTAATAGCGAGTAATCCGGCCGAAGCTTGGCAAAAAATCATTCTGAGGATCTTCGGCATTGATACGAAACTCTATTGCAAAACCGTTGTATTGGATTTGATCTTGAGACATAGAAAGAGGTTCGCCCGCTGCAATCCGGATTTGTTCTTGTACAATATCAATGCCAGTAATTTGTTCTGTCACTGGGTGTTCAACTTGTAATCGGGTATTCATCTCCATGAAATAAGGTTGATTGTCTTTATCTAAAATGAACTCCACAGTACCAGCATTAGTATATCCTACTTCCCTAGCTGCTTTGATGGCATAATCCAACAGTAGTTTACGAGTGGTCTCCTCAAGCTGAGGAGAAGGTGCTATCTCTACAAGCTTCTGATGACGCCGTTGTATAGAACAATCTCGCTCAAATAAGTGAAGTACTGTCCCATAGTGATCTGCTAAAATTTGTACCTCTATATGGCGAGGGTTAGTAATATATTTCTCCATATAGACATGACCATCCCCGAACGATTTCTCGGCTTCTGATTGTACGCGAGCGAATTGTTGTCTTATTTGAGCAGCATCATGACATAATCGTATCCCTCGTCCACCTCCCCCAAAAGTTGCTTTAAGCATTACTGGATATCCCAGAACCTCAGCACAACTTAAAGCCTCATCTATGCTTCCCAAATTACCTTTGCTTCCAGGTATAATTGGCACACCAGCCTTGATCATTGCCTCCCTAGAGGCAGTCTTGGATCCCATCGCGGCTATCACTGAAGAAGGAGGTCCAATAAATATTATACCTGCCTTATTACAAGCCTCAGCAAACTCAGCATTTTCAGATAAAAAACCATATCCAGGATGAATTGCTTCACACCCTGCTGCTTTAGCGCACTCAATGATACGCCATCCATTAAGGTAAGCTTCCAGTGGTTTCTTACTAAGGCAATGTGAATGAGAAGCTCGTTTTACATGCAATGCAAATCGATCCACTTCACTGTGAATAGTGACTGCAGCTATTCCCATTTCCTTGCAAGCACGCACAATTCGTAATGCAATTTCTCCGCGATTAGCCACCAGAATTTTTTTAAACATTAGAATATCTCTTGTAAAAATTGATGCATCGCCTGCCATGAACGACGCGCAGCTGTCTCATCATAAATTAACCCCAAACTCTCATCATGAGCCACTGGATTAGTGAAGGCATGTTTTACATGACCATACATATGCATTTGCCAATCAACATTAGCCTCTGTCATCTCCTGGCAAAAAGCTTGCACTTGCTCTGGTTTAGCTAGAGGATCATCATAGCCATGCAAAACCAAAACCTTTGCTTTAATTTTTTCTGATTTAAGGTTATCAGGTTTATTAAGTAAACCATGAAAACTCACAGCACCCTTTATATCTGCCCCACTTCTAGCCATATCAAGGGCGCATAAACCGCCAAAACAGAACCCTATGATCGCTATACGAGTCGTATCAATTATCGGTATTGTTTTAATTGCTTCAAGTGCCGCACACAACCGTTTCCTAAGGAATAAGCGATCGTTTGCCAAGGGCTGCATTAATGCCATTTTTTCATCGTTGTTAGAACCAAGACGACCTTGCCCATACATATCTAAAGCAAACCCAATATAACCCATCTCAGCAAGTAGTTTTGCTTTCTGACAGGCAAACTCTCCTCTACCCGTCCAGTCATGCGCTACAAGGACGGCGGGACAAGGTTCGTTGATACCCTCTTTATGGGCTAAAAATCCAAGCAACTCCAAGTCATCATGATGATAAATATAATTTGATGAATACATACAATATCTCCCCAACTTTTTAAAATAGTCTAGGGTAATCTAGTTAAAAGTCCAGCATTAAACAAAGTAATATGCCTATACAAAAATGAAATACCAGGACAAAAACCCAATAATATTTAATTTGGTCTAAAATAAAAGTAAATTCTGCAAGGAATGCCGACATGATGACTAATTCAATAACATACATAAGGGATTTATTGCATGCACAATTTTGTTATCAAATGTTTTCCTGACTTCGGAAAAT
>NZ_JNCF01000048.1 GCF_000770585.1 Legionella norrlandica
CCGGTATAAATCGGCAGGTGATGCAGACTGATATCCATTGGGTCCAGAAATAGGGTAGCCTGTAGAAGTAAATTTAGAAGCTGAACCATTTGGCAAACAATTACTACAACTTCCCCAGCCAAAATTTCCAAACCAAACGCTTTGGTCTGGCGCTACATCATTACCAAAGCCTGTTCCCAAAAGACCACCACCAAATAAAGGTGATTTAGGACTCAAATTGGAGCCATCCGCAGGTTGGCCATTGGGCTTTAAAACAACGGCACAATTGATTGCATTGGGAGTGCTTTGGATCACGTTATTGGTTAGCCAGATAAATCCTCGATTATCAATTGCTATACCTCCTGGACCACCAAAGGGACACTTTTGCTCATCTCCGGTAGCATTAAATTTTACTGCAATGGTCCAAGCATCCGGAATTGCATTAAGGTAAGGAGTGAATGGTTGAGATATTGCAGCAAGATTAAAGATGGCCACTACTGAATTACTCGGGTTTCTTCCAATATTTAATAATGCATCAAGAGTATTAGAAGGTACATTTCCATTGACTGTAGCTGCATTGAAAACATTAGTACAATTGATGCCCCCATTACGTACACATGGAGTAATTAAATTCGCCAATGTGCTTAAAGAACGGCGAGCATTCGTTTGATCAGCGTTCGGAGAGTTGTTTATAACATCTGAAAGAGCCCCTGTTTTAGCACTAACAAGATTAGCGCTCATCATACTGGCTATGTCTGTCCCCTTGAGGGACCCATATATTCTATGATCATGAAAAAACTGCATCATGGAATAGGAAGCAGCAACGGTAGTTAATTCATTAATGATAATAGAGGGAATGACAGCGGTACCTATTACATTGGCCAAGATGACTGCACTATTTTTTTGAGCTAATGCATAAATGACATGATGATTATTCATTTTTAACACGTCAGGGGAGATGTAAATAAAAAATTCGCCTTGAGAGTTGGTTATTGCACTCCCAATTTCACTGCTAGTATCGGTATTCGCTGCATAGATCTTAACTACTGCATTAGCAAGGGGGAGGACGGATGTTGTGCCTCCTGACTGTACAATTCCTTTGATAGTAGGTTCATGGGCAACAACATTTAAAGGATAGTAAGTTCCAGCACAAGCAGGAATATTGGGGTGGCAGATAAACAAATGATTTTGAGGATTGGGATCGCTTGCGTCGACTGCGCCTCTAATGGCTAATTTTAGAGTACAGCTTCCCCCAGAGGCAAGCGCAAACTGATACCCACAAATATCAGTTAGTTTGGGGTCATCGACTATTTGCGATACATTGAGTGGTAGATACTTTACAAAAATATTTGTAAGAGGCCGTTTGGTATTATTTATCACTGTATAATAAGCAAATACAGTATTGCCTATTACCACTTCTTTAGGAAGGGCAGTCCCTGCTTTGGGAATAACAGTGAAAGCCACTGCATGGCTGTTGAAGTTGACGACATACAAAGTAAACAAAATTACTATCTGAACTAAGCGTGTTAAAATCATGATAATCTTCCAACAGGGTTAACTGATATAGCTAATTTGGAACAGTACTGAAAAAATATTGAGATGTTGTTGGGATAGGGTCCTGGGAAAAAGTTGAATATCAAGTGTTCCTGTTCCAAGCGATACTTCCTCTGAGTGATGGTACTGAATTCCAGCTCCAGCTCTCCAATGTGCGCCAACATCACGCTCGAGACCTAGTCCCACCATGCCTGCTAAAGACGTTGATGTATTGTTCGTGTACTGGGGAGTAAAGGTTATAAATGGGTTTTGAAAGGTGCGGTAATCTTTAGCTTTATTTTTAGCTCCTCCCAAACCAAAAGAAATATAGGGGTGCCAACGGTTCACAAATGTAGATAAAATTCTTGCTTCGAGCAATAATTGTTGACTCTGAACTTTATATTGATATGAGAATACATCAGAAGAATCTGGATCGACCCCCTGCATTAGCAAACCTCTACCTATAAAACTGGCGTTTTGATAAAATGCCAAGCCTGCTTGAAAAATCCATAAAGAGGTTAATTTATTTTCAATACCTGCAAAGAGACCAACTAATGCCTTTACAGAACGCTCATCATCTTTATGATACACGTAAGTTGTGAAATCACCATCAATATTAAAAATATGAGATTGGCCTATCTGTGCTGTTGAAGCACCTAGCTCAGCACGAATTACTGGATAGAATGGTGAATTCATTTTTGCCGAACTCATGATTTCAGGAGTTCCTGCAATGCCGGGAAGAATAGTAGTATAATTTAGTGCAATAAAGCTGAGAATCTGGAATTTTTTAATAAATCCAAGCACGATAATTTTTATATCCCTATAAAAAATCTTCCCATGATACGCTTATTTGGCATTAATAACAAGGACTTACTAACTAAAGCTAGTATTTCTATTAAATTGCATCATTTAATCAATGATGAGTCAGTTAGATAATTATGCTTTCAAAATTAATAGTCTAGGTGAGTGCGGGGTGCCAAGTTTACAGCTATAATAAAAAAAATACCTAACCATCGGATTGAAAATGAAAACTCTTTCTTTTAGTCGTCTATACCCTTTGCTAGCAGGACTGATTTTTGCAATGGTTACCAGCAGTATTGCTACTGCAACCACTCCCAGCCTAATTAAAAATGCAGACGGTTCTTCAGTTGAGATCAAATCTGATGGAACTAAAATAATCACTAATGCTGATGGTTCTTCAGTGAAAATAAGCCCAGATGGAGCCAAGTTGATTACCAATGCGGATGGTTCATCTGTTTTAACCAAGCCAGATGGGACTGAGATTGTTACCAATGTTGATAAATCCAGTGTTGAAACACACCCAGATGGTTCAACGCTGGTGACTAACGCCGATGGCTCGTCAGTATTAACCAAACCAGATGGTACACAAATAATAACCAACGCAGATGGTTCTGTCGTGCAAAAAGGTCCCTGAGATACCAGAAAGTAAATAATAGGCCTAGCATACTCCGGAAGCTTAGTAACTTCAGGACCAGTAGGCCTAAAATGGACTCAATATATGCCAAATAAATCAACAAAAATAAGAAAATACAACTTGGTTACCTTATTCATTGTTGCAATATTAGTGGCATTTTACGAACTACAAATACCGCGCTCTTCGCATCTTATTAAAGACAATATTCCTTCATTCATAGTTATGGGTATAGTTTTTGGACTGATCGTGAATTTTTCGCTGCCGCTCTTATTGGCTTGGTTAATCAATTTTATAGCGAATTTGTTTCGTAAAATTAAAAAACCTTTTTCCTACGTTATTGTTTGGCTAGTTTTTTTAATTATCATGTCAGCAACTCTATATTACTTCCTAACAATATTATGTTGCAGTTAACATAAGAGTGAGGTGCTAAAATTCTCAGAGACTTTGCCTTGGTAAGGCCATGTCGCAAAATTAAGGCTGATTTTTAGAGGTTCTAGGATCTCACCTCTCTTGAAATAGTTCCAGAAACACGAGTTGTTACTAATTACAGGTATTGACCCACCTAATAATTCCTGTAACTGGATCAGTGATCCTTGATACAGGACATGCTGTGAACATAGGTGCCATGCCAGGTGCTGGGGAAGAACACACTACAGGACAAGGATGCTCCAGATCATTCTGATTCGCACATAAGCTAGGGTCTGCAGGGTCACAATTGCATTTGCAGGCTGCTTGTAGTTGAAAAGAAAAGAAGTAAATAATTAATATTATAACGGTTTTCATCTGAAAATCCTTTAAAAATGAGTAATGTCCATTAGCATTATGTATATAATTTTAGCATATCCATAAAAATAGCAAATGGAGGCTTTGACTTCATAATAATTTTGATTTGAATTTATTGATCCACAGTCTATAGTTAAATCAAATAGATTGACCTTTTTAGTCAAATTTAATTAGGGAGGATAACTTAAGATGGATACTTCACATAAAAGCCAAACACGCATTAAAAGTGCTAATAATGATAAATCTGATGTAGGAAAAGCGGCTGCAGATCTCCTAAATGATGGAAAAAAACTTGGCAATGCATTATACGAACAGGGAGTAGATCGCGTGCATGAAGTGGAGGATAATCTCAAGGATTATTCTGATAAAATCTTGAAGAAAGTACAACAAAATCCACTGACCTCTGTGTTGATTGCTGGAGGAATAGGATTTCTATTATCTTCATTGCTTAAAAAATGAATATAATTGAAGAATTAGAAGGACTTATTTCCAGTAAATTAGGTGTAATAAAAACAATTATCATTATTTTTCGGCTGGAAGCAAAATTATTTGGGCTTAGCATTTATCCATTATTGCTGAATTTGGTGATGATTTTAGTAGTATTAATGACCATATGGTTATCAGCCATGCTTTTTCTTGGCTATTCTATGATGTTAGTTTGTGATAATCCCTTATATGTCTTAGGTTTCGTATTAGTATTTAATCTAATGCTTATGTTTGGCCTATTTAAATATATGCAATTTAATTTGAAAAATATGAGCTTTGAGAAAACAAGGGATTATTTCTCGAACAAAGAGAGTGAAAGTCATGGACATATCGAGAAAACAGTTAATTGCCAAGATCGCAATGAAGGAAAAAATATTACGACATTATAGACTTGAAGTAATTAAGCATAAAAGACGTCTTATCAATGGAATTGCTGAGCATAAATTGCTTCTCTTATTTATTTCTCTTCCATTATTGGTTTGGGGATGGAAAAAAGGGCGAGGGAAGGGAATTGGCAAAATTATCAAACAATTAATAAAAATTGGGTGTTTGGCTACTGTTTCCTATATTAAAAGACAACTTACCATTGCAAAAATATTAGTTCATATATTAAGTAATTGAAAAGTCCATCCGTAATCTATTCGGAATGCATCGCTTGTCTGCGGGCCAGTATTTTAGCCTATGTTCTCTGGAGTTCGCTGACAAGCAGATTTAGTCCAAATAGGATTAATTTCTTCCCGCCATTACACCGCCATCGACATTCATAATCTCTCCAGTAATCCAATTCGATTTTTCTGATAAAAGGAATTCAACGGCATCAGCGATATCAGCTGTTTTCCCTATCCTGCCAATAGGATGAAACTGATTAAAATTTTGTAACGATTCTTCAATTTTATCTTCCTCAATAAATGACTTATAGATAGGAGTGGCTACTACTGCTGGTGCAACAGCGTTCACTCTTATGTTATGTTCTGCAAGTTCCATAGCTAAATGTTGAGTGAATGAATGCAGGCCTGCCTTTTGCATTGAATAGGCTGAAGAAGGTGTTGCTTTAATAGCTTGTTTTGCCCACATAGAACCGATATTAACAATAGTTCCACCACCATTTTTCATCATATTTTTTGCTATGGCCTGTGTTATAAAAAAGAATGCTTTGTTGAGATTTAACTGAACATCATAATCCTCTTTGGTATGTTCTAAAAAACTTACAGGTTTGAAATAACCGGCAGCATTTACTAGATACTTCACGCTTCGAATTTCTTCATTCATTTTCCTTATAAAGTGAGAAACTTGCTCCTGGCTATAAAGATCGAGAACTAAAATTTCTACTTTCGATCCATTGTTCTCAATTTCAGCTGCGGCATTTTCAAGTTTTTGCTTATTTCTTCCTGTGATTAATATATCTAGACTATTATTTGAAAGTCTTTTTGCTGTTTCAAGGCCCATGCCGCTTGAGCCGCCAATAATAATAGCTAAATCTTGATTAAACATTTACTCTCCTAGTTAATATAAAATTCTGTTTAATCAAGTATGAAAGATTTATAATATCAAAAAAAGTAAGCACTTTTAGGTTCACTAAGTACTTTCTGGTATAAATTATTGAAATGTCTGACAAAAAATTGATACAAAGAAAAGAGCCTCTAAGGGCAGGATCAATAGTAGAAACTATTTACGGCTGTAAATGGTCTCTTACTGTCTATTCCCTTTTGCGGGATGGAATCAATCGTCCTGGTGAAATGGTACGAAGTGTTGAAGGACTTTCAGCAAAAGTTTTAAACCAATGCCTAAAGAAAAATGTGGAATTTGGTATTCTTGGGAGAAATACATTTAATGAGTTACCTCCCAGAGTGGAATATTTTGTCACTCCTTTTGGAGAAAAATTTTTAAAAATTCTAGATCAAATAGAAGAGTTGAATGATCAACTCGAACGGGAACAGCTTTAGTTTATTTATACCGCATTAAGCTATGTAGTACCCTGATTATTTCAATCTGCTCCGCTAAATAGTCGTTGTTATCGAAAAGTTACCGTCTTTCTCTATTAGAGTTCTGGCATACCCTTACTAAAGAGATTTGGACAACATCAAATTCCTTTCAATGATTAATGTAAACTCCTAATTATTGTGATTTCGAACTGATGTTTACAAAATATTTAAATAAGGTTAAATATTATCCATATTGAATATGAATTAGAAACATTGTATGATCAATTGGTGCTATATTTGCACATAAAAATTTCGCCATTGGATTTTATGATGATTAAACGTGAACAAGAACTGCTCGAACAAATAGCAAGAGCACTTACAATTGATGAGAACATATCCAAAGAGGCTCGTCTTGATTTAGTATTTTCCGCGCTTTTTGAGATAGATAAAATTCAAAAGGGGCAAACCGAACAACTTTCTAAAGATCGGCTTGAAGGAGTAAATAGTGAGACAGCCACAGAAGTCTTGCTTAAGCACATTGCAGCTACGGAAAAAACAGATCATTCTGATATACAAGCAGTTAGGAGCATACTAAAGGAAATGATAAAAGAACCTCAACTATTTGGTTTAAGTCCCAAAACGCATTCTTTTTTTCTTCCCTTTGCAGTAATCTCTATCGTTTCTAAAGGAGAGGGGGCAGCTTCTGAAACCGATACTGTGCTCTTGCAAAAAAGAGAATGGATAACCAGCAAGGTTTTTTCTACTCAAGATTTAGGTGCAAAGGCAGAAAATGCACAGGTTTTTGTTGATGCGCTTAGACAAGGCAATTACACTATTGCCTCAAAGCTTGCTCGCTGGGTCAGCGAAAAATACTCTAATGAAAAATTAAATCCCCGCAATAAGGATCTTGGCGCAGATAATCTTTTCCCTCTCATTGCTTATGAATTGGCGCATACTGATATTGGCGCTCCAGATATGGCTGCTCTAATGCACATGTATGACCATACTGCAGGGGATACTCAATATGCTACCTCCCTGATGTTTTCAGGTGTACAGAATATGTTTAATCGGCTCTCTGCACTTCAAAAAGAGTATCCTAACGAGGATTCATTACAAATTTTAGCAAGAATGCGAATCGAACATAGAGATTTCTTATCAACAAACGATCCTATTAAAAGTTTGGAGGGGGGATTGCAATTTAAAGAAGAAGATAGAGTCAATCTCACAGGGCATTATAAGCAGAATAAAATTACAGCTTTCGCAGAAAAAAACAGAGACGCTATTACTGCTAATTTAATAGTATTGAATACAAAAGAAGCCAGCCTTGAAGATATTAATACTTTATTGGCTGTTAAGGTTCAAATCATTAAATACATTAATTGCTTAGAAACTAACCCCCCTGAGAAGCCAAAACGGACTTACATTAATCGCTTAGAAGCAGCCAATCAGATGCTTGACATACTCCAAAAAGGAGGAACAATACAAGATGACATCATTCCAGCAATAAAGGCTCAAGCAAATATTATTGCAAATAATAAGCCAGGTTTTAAGGAGTTGGGCTTTTTAGGTTGGATACAAAGTTTTTTTGATAAATATAAACCTCAAATCAGTAAAGAGACTTCTGAGACCTTGGAAGCTATTGATTCAATTGTAGATTCTAAAAAGGGTGAATTACCGGTAGAAGAACTAATTAGCCATCCTCTTTTTAGTGATAATCAGGAGGATGAAGGTACACATTATGTACCTTAAGTTTTTCTGGCGCTTGGCCTGATTGATGCGAGCCTTCATTATATTGCCAATTAACGTTACCCAACATAACAAGGCCTCGCTCAAGAGAAGATGAGTCTACATCATTACCTGCTGAGTCTTACCCTCGTTTTGGCAGCGCCAAAAATAACGAGCCTGTATGATTCAGGTTATTTGCTTCCACACCAGCTTGGTCACCTTCACCCTTATAGACGTCAACATGAGCCCCGATGATGGCGCCGCCAGCATCTTGGGCCACACACCATGAAGTAGATTTTTTACAATGATAGATAAAGTTCATTCCAATAGGAATTACCCTGTGATCTGTTGCGCACGAAGCATGTGGGGTTAGAGGAATATTTTCTGAGCCGTAAGGGCCACCGTCTTCTTTAGCAAAAAATACAAAACTTTGATCGCGATTTCGCAAATCGTCAGCTTTATTACGGTTAAGAGGGCTGTCTAGATATTGGCGAATTAGCTTTTCTGATGCAGCGCTTTGTTTAATTTTTTTAGACACATTACAGCGTAATTTTGCTTCATCATGGCATTTAGGATCTTTAGCACAACGTTCCATTGCATCCAGGTTGCCACCACAGGTTGGGTCTTGCGCGCATTGGACAATGCGGCCAAGCATGGTGCGTGGCCTGCCGTTGGCACCATCATAGTTGATATGAAATAATTTGCCATCAAGAATTAATGAACCAGAGCCTTGAAGCATTAAAAAAGCCGGATCATTTGGGTCTTTAACATAGCCAATTATATATTTTGGATCTAAAGCCCCATTAGCAATTTCTTCTCGGTCTGGCACTACAGAGTATGTGCCATTGGCATTTTTTAGGCAAAATCCACGCATTATTTTGCTAAGTGGGTCAACTCCGCAAAGAGGAGCTTTCAAATTAAATTTTTTGCACTCAGAAACTACATTTACAACACCTGGGTTACTATAGATAGGATATAAAAATCCCCCGCCACGTTTGGTGCGAGCTTCAACAGCGGTTGGCGCGTAGTAGGCAGTAAATTGGAACTCACCTTTTTTAAATCCTGCATGATTTTCAGGCCAGCCATCACTCTTATACCAGTCAAATTCGGCTTTGGTGCTTGATAAAAATTTTTGAAAATCACCATGGGCAGCTTTTGCAAGAGTGAGCATTTTTTTGTTGGCATTTAGGCACCATTCTTGGCGCTTGAATTTTTGACCAGCAATGGTTACTGTTTGAAATTCAGCATGATTTTGACTGCAGTTTTTAATCTGATTATTTAGCGCGTTGATGACTTCGTCCATATTGCCCACAGGATTACCTAAGGGCAGCTCCGATGCTGAAATTTTATGAAATTTAAAGCGCAACACACCAGGCTCTTTGGCGGCCATTTTCTGTCTTGTGGTAATATCCACGAGCCTTCTAATATCTAAACAGCGCTGGATTGGATCAGCAGGGAGGGCTGCTTGAGTGATGATGCTAAAGGCCATTAGTGCAATTATTAAAGCTGATTGAAACATTGGTATCTTTCCTTATATATTAGAAAAAGCAGTTAAAACCTACTGCATAAGCTAAGGACACTGAATCTACTGGCCTTATCTTGCTCGCTTTGGTTTCTCAACTGCTTTTTCTAGGATTATTCAACAGCTGGAGAGTTTACAAAAACTACAGAGAGATTATTTAAAATCTCCCTATTTAAGTTCCAATCTTTTAAAGATGGTGGATCTTATTCTATACATTTTACTGCAAAAATGCTGCTACCTTAATAATTTTCTCTTCGTACGGGACGAAAAAGCACTGAAATAATACGTGCCCGTGCCTGGTTTTTAATGACCGGGACTTACCATTTTAATAAGCATAGAGACAATGCGAAATAACAAATCTCTCGCATCCATTTTTATCCATATTTTGAGGTCGGCGATTTTTGGGTTGAATTACAGAAACGGGGCAAATGCGATTCGTATGCTTATTCAGATAGGTCTTCGGCAACAGGTAATTTGAGGCAATTGAGTTACGACAAAATGACCTTCATTTAATCTAAATTAAATCTAAAATTTAATCTAAATGATCTATAATTGTATAAGTAAACACAATATATTCCAAAAGATCTCATAGTTACGGTCGAGATTAAATTAATAAGAAAACAATTTCTGGAAAGAGATAGTAAGATAGTAAGGTATTGTATGACTAAATATGCTGGTGAAGTTGCTACTCTATTCTCCTATCTCGAAATTACACAGCTAGACGCATATATCAAAACACTTGGAATCAGTGATGTTAAAATTTTGTATGCAGAAGTTCTACCTCAGATAAAAGATCTAGAAAGACGCAAGCAAATAAAGCAAATTTTAACAGAATATGAAAAGCAAATTTTGGCTGAAGGAAAACAACAAGTTCTTGCAATTGAGCTTTCAAAAACGGATACAATGGCTGAACGTTTGCAAAAAGTTTATGAAAACCTGACCAAAAAAGCGCTTTTTGCTTTAAAAAATGACGAAATCAGAAAGTTAGTGCTTGCTCGTGCAACGGATGATGAATTGTTTATCTTGGAACAAAAGATCAAAAGCCTTAAAGATGAACAACTTATAGCAATTCAACAAGCTATAGATGAAGTCAACAATAAGCGAGTACTTAATCCTCAAAAACCCGCAGAGTGGCTAAAACAGCATGCCAATCTTCAATGGAATGTAGGTATCTGGGAAAAAATTGTTAAGAATACTAATAAAGCGAATTTGGAAATTAGTAGTCGACCAGTCATTAAACCACCAGAGTCAGCCCCAATAGTAAAAAAAGGCCTACTGTCTCAGATGGGGGATGGCATTAAAACTGTAGTGAGGGGCACAGTGACGAGTTTAGCCTCTCTGGTTAAATGGGCAATTGTGTCACCATTTAAAGGGTACGCTACAGCTGTAGGGGCAGTTTGGAAGGCTATCACACCCAAACGAGGTAAAGATCAGGGTTTGGGATCTTGGGTTGCGCTCAATGCGGCGACTTTAATTTTTAGTCTTCCTTTAGGGACTGTAGGTTCTATTATAACTATCCCAGCCGAATATTTGAAACCTATTACCAAACTAATTGGGGAAGGGTTTAAATATTTATATGGAAAATTTAAAACCCCTAATAAATCCTATGAATTAAAAATTACAGAACAGGAAGCTGATCGTTTAAAAGTTATTGCTCAAAGTGGAGCAGATGAAACTTCTGCAAAAACCGCCCTAACCGTTGTTGGGGAACAAACGGCAAGAACCCCTGAACAGATTAGATCGGCTATTATGACTCGTTTTGGGATGGTTCTTGCCTCTCAAGTGGTCTCTGGAACCCAGACGGAGCAACATGGTTCTATAGGTTCTGTAATTGGTTCTTTAGTTGCCTTAGGTGATACCAATGTTGAAAAGAACAGCCTATTTCGTGCGGTTCGATCAGCAAACCCTGGTGGAACATCACCTTTTAAAATAAAAGATGGTGATCATGCTTTTGGCATTGGTGGCGAACCTGAAATGGTCACATCGTTCGAAAGAAGCTTGATGAGTAAGCTCGTTGATTCCCCTCATGCTTTTGAAGCTTACGGCTTGCAATTCACAAAAGAAGAAAGGAATCAGATTGCTGCCTACCATAACAATCAAAAACGTTCTGAAAACTTAATTAATATCATGCAGCATGTTTGCGGGGAATGGGGTGGGTATGAAAAAATACCTGGCAAAGACGATTATCGAAAATTAGGCCCCGAAGAATTTGAAAAAGGTCAAAAGAAATATCAGGCAAAATTAAACTTAGCTGGCAAGGCTTTACAGAAAGGATGCCTGGACCTGAAAGATGGTGAAGCCTTGTATTTTGAAACAGGGCTAGAAGGTCATGCTATGCAACTCGTCATAAAACGAGAAGGCAACCAATTTAAATTATCGACTTATGATTCTTCTGGTGCGCTAGAAAATACGACCAATAAGGGTTCACTAGTCGGGTTACTTAAGCTTTCCCGAATGGGTAGCCGTGGAATGCGGAAAAATGCTTTATCGTTTAAAGTATCTGAAGAGCGTCTCAATTCTGCTGAGGGTTTAGCCTATTTAACGCATTTAATTCATTCAAAAAGCTATGCCGGCTGGGCAGAAACTCATATTGAAGGGAATGTAAGACACACTTCAATGGAAGAGCGGGACCAAATGGGTGACAGTATTATGGGGAGGATCAGGAGAGCTTTTGCTTTAAATGATCAAGCCTATGTTTATCAACGGTATATTGAACGATTTAGCAGCTTAGCCCCAGAGGATGCCCCTCCTCAGTTCGAAGAATTATTGCAACGTCCACAAAACACAGGAAACTGTTACGCTAAAAAGGCACAGTCTAATGAATTGTATGAATTAGGAAAATCAACTTATAAGAAAGTGAGATTGGCGATGCTCCTTGAGCAACGAGCAGCACTGCTTTCCGAAATTTGTGGTGATAAAAAAGGGGAACAGGCATTTGTGGATGCCGAATATATCCCCATGCTTAAAGGGCTGGATCCGGAATATCTTTCACCTCTTGAATTGCATGAAGCTTCTATGCGTTTAACTGAAATCAATGAACCTCCTTCAAATCAATATTATCAAAATTATTTCAATTCTTTGTTAGATCTTAAAGAACAGTTGGAAAAAGCGCCTGAAAACGATGATAATGATCTCGCAATAAGGCGTATCGAACAAAAAATTGCAAATCACGCCAAAGCACTTTATTTCTATTTAAAAAGTGCGGGTAGAGATGGCGAGATTAAAGAATATTTTGTTCCTGAGGTTTACAAGGATGATTCTTTTTCTTGGGATGGCTATGTGCTTCCTTTCAAAGAGGATGATGAAGGAAATATACTTCCAAAGGCATTAAATAGATTATCGGAACATGCAACTGCATTAGCTTGGAAAGCAAGCTTGCAGGTACTAAATCATCAAATTCAAAAATTAAGTGTAAATGAGCGGCATATACATTCGCCTGACCAACGGTTAGAACATGCCAGCCATTGGAGAGCTTCAGGAAAGGTAACATTAAAGGATTTAGAGAATGCGAATATTGTTTCCTTTGTTACAGGTTTTGCCAGAAACGAAGATACTAAGATTGAAATAAATATAGGAAGAACACGCAAAGAAATTGATAAGGCAACTTTTTTTCGTTTAGTGGTAGCTAATAAAGAGGCTTTAACCAATCCAAGAGTGATGGGGCTACTTGATGCTTTGCGTAACTCAAAACCAGAAATTGAGAAAAAATACATTCAAGAAGTATACCCAGTGCAACGTCAAGCGTTTATAGAGAAATTAACGACCAATATAGAACAGGTAGCCTTGAATATAAATGCTACTATTCGTCGGTTAGAACAAGATCAAGAAAAAGTAAAGACCTTGATGGTGCCGTGTCAAAAAAATATTGATCACCTCAACGAAGAAATTTCCAAGGAACAAGCACTGCTCGGTGAAGGAAATAAATCAGTAAAGTTACAAAATTTAGAAGCTAGAGCCCAACTTTTAACTCAAGAAGTGGAAGAACTAAATGCTTTGAAGATTTCTGTGTCTAATAAGCTACTTACCCTTCGTGGAAATAATGTGGAAAAAGCCAAAGCCGAGCTAATCTTGGCAAAATTGAAAAATAATGATCCTGAATTAAACACGATGAATGCGGTTTCCCGTGCTTTTAAAGAGGCAATGAATGAGCTTGAAGAGGTTCGTAAGCAGCTTATATCACGTGTTAGAGAATTTGAAGTGGATGATGTTGAGCAACAATCCAATCACCGGCTGCAAGGATTAAGAGTTTTTCGGGAAAAAATTATTAGTAATTATCTCGGGACTAATCCAGGTTATCGAATTATTGATGAACTTGCGATGGGAAGAATGGGAACCGAAAAGCAAAGAAATCTAGATTTGTATTCTCAAACCCCTGACAAAAGAGAGGAATTCTATAAACAAGGAAAAAATACCTTCTTGAAAGGTTCTGTGTTTCAGGATATTCAAAGTTTAAACCAAAAATTTAAAGGACAGATTACTGGAGGGATCGAACGTAGAGTTCTTCTCAGCACCGATACTTATGCCCCCAATTCACTTGATACAATGAGTAGTGGGAACAGTATTTATGCCAGCATTGAAGAGCAAGCAAAAACGATCACCCGGCCCCCTATTTCATCTACTATAAAAACAGAGTGGATGAAAGAAATGTTTGCCATTTGGCTGAGGCATGAAGACAAAGAAAAATTATATAGTCTACAAAAAAAATCAAACTCAGAAATTGCAATCAAAGAGGCTTTTAGGTCCTTCCTTCACCAAAAAGCAAATATTAAATTTGCAGCGTTGAAAGAAACTGGATTCCCAATTGATCTCTCAACCCAGGATTTGGGTTGGAAGACGATTACCGAAGATGAAATGGTTAAGTATCGCAAGATTCAGCATAAGGCTTCGAGTACGATTGCCGAACGATTTAAATCAGTGTTTAGCGAACCAAAACAAACAATTGAGCGAGAGTCTGCTCCTTCTGTTCAATTGACCTCAAGTGATTTGATAGCAATACATGATCCATCTGTGGGGGCACAAGAATTTAATGCACCAGTTGATATAGAGTTTGTTCCTTTGTATATGGATACTGTCATTGATGGCAGTACCTTAGATTTCTTGCGAGAAAATCCAACCCCTCTTTTGCCAACTGAATTAACGTTGGAGAAGTGTAATGAATATTATCAATCAGTAAATAATTACTTGGAAAAATTAAAAGGACATCAAGGCTTAGAAAATAAAGATCAACGTATTATGGAGTTTTGCCATTCTGTTGCTGCTAACATTTTAATTCTTCCATTCTCACCCGATGCGAAATTAGTAACTGACTTCTCTACATCTATGTTAGCGCGCTATAGGGATGAAAAAGGAAGCTTTGATAAATTATTCATGAAATTAGAAAATACTCAGCGTGCTCAGATTTTAACGAATTTAATCCAATTGAATTTAGCTCAAATACCTAACACTGTGGGAAGCAAAATCAAAGTTGATTCAAAATTCTATTCCACTATCAAACATTGGGAAAGATTAATTATTCCAAAAGACAAGGCTATGTCTGAAAGGATTGCGGCACTAGAACCCGGTGGTTCCATACTGGCTGATAATTCCCTCATTGAATCCGTAGATTCTTCAATTCAATACTCTCCTATTGGCCTTGAAGGAATACTTGAAGGCCAAACAGGACAACAAATTGCTCTAACAGATTATGGAAAACAAAAGCAAGATAACCAGGACGAGGAATTTACTGGTTTACGTAAATTAGCTGACCGACTTGGAATGCGTAATGGTGATAAAATTTTAGCTCATCAATTCATGCAGTTCTACGATGAAAAAATGCTGCTTTCCTCTGATGGACTCAATAGTACCGCTGGACGCGAGTTATTTATAAGAGCTTTTATTGATGCTTTTGTCAATGCAACAGATACTGAAAAAAAAGAACTGTTACAACATATTGAATTAATTCAATTTGATCCCGAACAAGTTAAAACATGTAAGCTGATGGTTTCCCACGAAATTTTCCTTGAAGAGGTATTGTATCACGCGTCTATACTTGACCCCAAAGCATTTAAAGGAGCAGAAAAGAGTCAACAGAGAGAGGTTGCACTAGGCCAATCCATTGCATTTATCAAAGATTGTACTGATCCGACACAAAAAGATGGACTCAAGCGACTTTTTGGTTTTGCGAAAGAAATTAACTTTATTACGTTACAAATAGAAAGTGCCCGTGCTAATGGTGCGCCACAAACCGAAATTGATAAATTGTATGCGAAGCTAATCTGCTCAAATTTAGCTTATCAATTGATGTATGACCAAACTCCTGAAGATACTTTATTAGGCATTGGTAAGAACTTTGAAATCACTCGGGAAATGGCTTTAGCTCAGACCAATATTAATAAAGAACAAAACCACATTATTCAATTTTCTAAGGATTTAAGAGATCCCGAAAAAGCGGGCGCATTTGAAAAGGAATTTAAAGGATATGCTGAAGCAAGAAAATTCAATAATATGATGGTTAGTTTGCATGGAAAACCATCTTCTTTCTCTGTTCCTGGCTTTATTTCATTAGGTGGTATCAATAGCCTTGATACTTTACACGGAGCAATTTATATTGGTGCTAATAAAATGGGCTACATGCCAGCCCATATCCAATCAAATATTGCTTTGGAAATATTATCCATTCACCGTCTTCCATTTAAGCCTAAAGATGGCGGATACCTTTATACTGAAGATAAAAAAATAAAAGCTTCAATCACTCCACAGAAAGATGGCAGTCTAATTATTCAAAGAGAACTAAAAACCATAGATGGTAAAGACATCACTTTACAGTATATTCCATCTGAAAAAATGGAACAGGCGCTGCCAATATCACTCCGAAGAAGAGTGAATGCTGACCACTTCTTTATCGATAAAGAGGGTGCTATCCATGCTTTTAGTGCTGATTTTACACCGGTGTTAAAAGTAAGCAAAGACAATGGTATTTGGAGTGGGAAGCTATTAGACAAAAATAAAACGATTACTTCAATAGTTCTGAATAATGAGTTAGATCTCATTAAGGATCTTTCAAAAATCTTCCCCCCTGAAGAAATGATTGCAGTTGATGAGGATACAGTATATGTACCATCAATCTCTAAATTTATAATCAAAGATGAAACTTCACCAAATTATTTTATTGCAGACAGTAAAACGGATCGCTCTTCCCGTAAGTATTTCGAAGTGACTAGGAAGGAAGCGCAATTTTGCAAAAAGTATTAATCCCTGCAGAAGCTGCAGAAGTTGAGAAACTGGAGAAAAAAATTGTTGCACTGAAATTGGATTTGGCTGCCATTACTAAGTCCGATCTGGTAAGCAAACAGTCTAAAGCAAAAATTGAAAACTCTATCAAAACTTGTGAATCTAGAATTAGAGAAATAAAGGACGTAGAGGTCTTTTTATTCGTAGGTGATTCCCCGAAAATCAAAGAATTAGAAGGAAAGTATGCTCGATTAAGAACAGAGATGTTAGAGGCATACGCTGCATTTAAAGATGGTGGTAAAGATAGAGAACAATTAGCTTCAAAATATGACCAAACCAAAGCTGCATTTTTTAACGTTCAGAATGAACTAAGAGGAGCTTATGCAACGACCGATTATTTACGTGTATACCAAAACAAAGAAGGTATTTTAAAAGCCAAGGATTTTCAAAGCATTTTACACATTGGATCGATCAACGGAAAGGCGCGTATTTTCACCCAAATGTTGGGTGCAAATATTCCCACCTCACCTTTAAAAAAAGTTGAATTAGAAGGGTTACGCAATCTTCAGGCTCAATATGCCAATTCTACTACCAAGGAAGATCGCCTGGCACGCGTAATGTTGCTTGGTATTGAGATAACACATCATTTATTAGAAAGAACCGCGGCTGCCACAGGAAAATCTCCTGGATGGGACAGGAAAGCTTACACAGATGCAATTCATGCTTTCAAAGAAGCTGTGAGTGATGTGCAGAAAGCCCAAGAGCCTATACCCATTCAGCAATTTTCAGGGTTATGGCGAGCAGTAGAATCAGAATTTGTAAAAGACGATGAAATAACCAAGCTCTTTTCAAAACCAATAAAACAATCGCCGGAAACTACAAAACAACCTCTCAACATTAATACCAAAACTAATGATATGCCAATAGACAGTCTTGGCGGACATACCCAGGTTAAATTCCGGGTCTATGAGAATCCTCTTTCTCTTATTGATAAAGAGCAAAAGGAGCTTGCTAATCGCTTAAGAAGATTGGAAGGTTTTGAAGAGTCCATACAAGTACAAGAAGATGGTTACTACTATGAAAACTATGGGTTGTTTAATAGCAAAACATTAGAAAATTTATTTAGTATCACCTCCAAGCATTTTGGCATTGAGGGTTTAACCAAAGTCAATATTGCAGATCTCCTCAAATTAATGAAAGAAAAGCAATGGATAAAAGATGTTGTGGAGATGGAGGGAAAATTTCAAATTACTAAACATCCCAGTGAATTCTTTTCCTATCCTGATGTTGGGACCTTTCTTGCTGAGAAAGGTTTCGATAGGCGAGCAATAAAAACCATTTCTGATCGCTTAGAGACATTTTTATATCAAACCGCAGTCAATGGGGGCACATATACTTTTGCAGCTGGTTATGAGGAGGAGTTACGTCTAAAGGTAACTGAAGCTCAGAAGCGTTACAACCTTGAATTCCTTGAAGCTAAAAACAAAATTGACTCACTTTTGGCTCAATCTCCTGACGAAATCACAATGGCAGATTTGAATGCCGCCTATTTGCTAAATGATTATCGAGATATCCTTAGCCATTTTCCTCTAGAAGAACATGCTAAGGTGCAAATTGCTTTAAATAATGCCATGACGCGAATGCTGTACTACAAGACAGAATTAGATCATTTAAATGATGTGCAAAGTACCTTTGAAATGGGACAAGAGGGTAAAGCCATTTCAATGCTACACATTAAAAGAAATTATCCCCTAGATAAACTTCTTATCTCAGAATCAAGATTGGATAAAAAATCTACTCCAGAAGACGTGTTGAAAGAAGAACAAGATCAAAAAATGCAACGAGCATTTTTATTATTTGAATCGGAATTCGGTCACCGTTGCAATACTCGTCAAGTGAATGTTTTCCGCGGATTATTATTAGACGAAGAAACAAATCCTGACAAAATTGATTCCGCCCAAGCAAGAATGGGTTTTGGTAAGACAACACTATTGCCTTTGGTGGCACTCTATAAAACAGGAGGCGATAAACTAGTTCGCTTTATCGTTCCAAAATCTGCTCTGGAAACCAATACTGCTGACATGTCGACTACCCTAATTAATGTGGTAGGTAAACGCGCAGTAAAAGATGACTTCCAACGTTATAGTATCGTCTCAGATCCAAAGGCAGACATGTTATTAGAGAGTCCGCGTCTTCGCTCCCTCCAAAGCGCAAAAGAAGATTTACAGAAACGATTAGCATTATATAAGAAAATCATTGCCAATAGAGAAGTTTTGGTCCAAGCACCTAATGTGCGCAATTCAATGGAGTGTCAAGCTAAAATCTTTTTAGACATGCTTCTTAGGACTCCAGAAAAACCAACAGCGACAGAAGCTTTGCAAAACAAAGAATTAATGGAGTGTATTTCTGTATTGAATGAAATCCGTTCAATAACAACAATATCTGTCTTTGACGAATTAGATGCCACCCAAGATAGTGCAACAACGGATGTCAATTATACCTCAGGTAATAAGCTGCCTCTGGATCCAAAAGAAATTTATCCATTAGAAGTCATCACGCAGACTATTCTAGCTGCTGAAGATAAATCGCTGACTAACTTAGCTAACCTATTATTGGATAAATTTAATATTCGCGGGGAAGAAAGAGCCAGTATCTCCAAATACATTCTTTCCTTAGAAGAACGAGAACCCAGCTCTGTAACTTCATCAAATAGCACATCCGTGTACTTGATGCGTGCTATTTTAACGGATCCCAAGGGTATGCTCACGCTTTTCACCGAGAAAGAGGCGGGTAAAGACTTTGGTGTTTGGTTCCAAAATGATAGCGATGGTAAGAAAAAATATGATTTTGAGGCACTGAGAACAGGAACTGAATCACAAGTGAAAAATCCTTTACTGATTACTGTGCCTTATTCATCTGCCAATCAACCCAAACCACAGGGTTCGAGATTTGATAATCCAGAAGTAACTGCAATTACCACTTTCTTATATTACTTTGATCCGAATACTGAAATCTGTGCAGTACCTCATTTTGAGTTTTTAATAGAATCATTTAGAAGTGGTTCTGGTGAAAGACCATACTTAGATCCACAGAACAACATATTGAACCAGAATTTGCTGAAGCTTTGGATATTATAAAAAAAGTTGCTGAAATACCAGAAGCCGTTTCTCGAAATGAAAAAAGAGATGCTTACTTTGCAGAAATAGCAAGAATGCCTGCCTTTAGAAAGATGTTAGCACGTACCATTATTCGAGATCAGATTAAATTCGACGCAGGAAAAGCTAATAGTAATCGCTATGAACAAGGAACTACTCATGATGCAGTCATTGGTTTCTCTGGAACGGCTGGAGATACCTCTTCATACTTTAAAGAAAATATGCTTGATCCGGCAGCTGATGGAAATATGACCTTAGGGATTATGGCTCGATCAGAGAATCAAGGCACTTACATTATTAATTCGGCGAATTTATCAGAAGCAGATGAAAATTATACGACCGCCATGATTGCTCAACTTGCTGGAACTTTTGATGAGAATACTAGAGCTCTAATTGATGTTGGGGGCTTATGTAAAGTATCAAACTACGAGGTGGCTAAAGGAATTGCGCTGCAATTGCAAAAAAATAACAATCCAAAATTGAGCACTCTTGAAGGTGTCATCTTCTATGATGATGTCACCAATATGAAAAAAGTGCTGGTTTTGGATGCTCACGGCAAAGAAACAATAAAAGATTTAACGCCCGATTTAGTTATGAAGTCTGACCTTGAAGGCAAATTTTTTACATACTATGACCAAAGCCATTCTCGGGGTGCCGATATTAAACAAATGAATGGGGCCAAGGCCATTCTTACCGCAAGCCTAACACTGGATAATAATGATTATAAACAAGCCATTATGCGGATGAGAAAAATTGTGGACAAGACATTAGGTCAATCTTTCTCTATCGCTGTTCCTGAACAGGTACGCAAAAAAATCATCAGCGACTTGCAGCTCGATGGATGTACTCTCTATTTGATGTCTGAGTTACCTCCTGATGATGTTCTTGAGAAATACAAAGGCAGTTACATTGTTTACAGAAATAGCGAGAATGGAGATAAGAGTCTGCTTTATATTAAATCAGATGGAAGGGCTGAAAGAGTCAGGATTAATAATTCTCTGCAATTTGACAAAGATCTTGCCAGGATTACAAAACAAACTAGTGGTTCGGTGCACCTAAGTGATAGCCAAGTCAAAACATTGATAACATCAAATGGAGGTCACACCCCGCTTGAGAAAGAGCACACCCTGACAGGGAATGACATTGCTTTTTGGTTAAGACAAAAAGAACTACGAAGTAATTTAAATAATATCTCTTTATTCATGATGGAATTGGATTCGATTATTAAGAATGCCATTTT
>NZ_JNCF01000059.1 GCF_000770585.1 Legionella norrlandica
CCAATCCTCACCAATAGTCAACTCTGCACCCGCTTCTTCAAACTTGCATAACTGGGATAACAAGGTATCAGGGCGTATTTTCTTAACAGTAACCTGGCCACGAGTTAATGCTCCTGCGGCCAAATAGGTTCCTGCTTCTATTCTATCCGGCATCACAGAATAAGTTCCACCGCTTAAGGATTCAACACCCTCCACTTCTATAGTGGAAGTACCGGCTCCACTGATTTTTGCTCCCATCTGAATCAGAAAATTGGCCAAATCCACTACTTCTGGCTCGCGAGCAGCATTTTTAATAGTAGTCACTCCTTCTGCCAATACAGCAGCCATTAGTACGTTTTCAGTTCCAGTAACAGTGACTGTATCAAACATCAAACGCCGACCTTGCAAACGTCCTCTTTTACAGCGAGCATTGATATAACCGTTTTTAACAATAATATCAGCTCCCATAGACCTTAATGCTTTTAAATGCAAATCAACTGGTCTTGTTCCTATTGCACACCCACCAGGTAAAGAAACATCGGCCTTTCCAAATCGACTAAGCATGGGACCTAATACTAAAATAGAGGCGCGCATTGTCTTGACTAAATCGTATGGAGCAATAAACTCGTTGACCTGGCTGGAATCAACCTGAACATTCATTTTCTCATCAACAATTAAATGCGCTCCTAATTGACCTAGCAATTCCATCATGGTTGTAATATCTTTAAGATGAGGAACATTGGATATAGTCACGTGGTCACTTGCCAATAAACTCGCTGCCATAATAGGAAGAGCAGCGTTTTTAGCACCTGAAATAACCACTTCACCATGTAATGCTTTACCACCATTAATCAATAATTTATCCATGTTGTCTTCCCCATTCTTCTTTTGTCCAAGTCTTCATACTAATAGCATGAAGCCTCCCGGTGGTAATAAAGTCTTTCAGCTGAGCATAAACCCATTGCTGTCTTGCAACTTTAGACTTATTTAGAAAGAGGTCAGTCACTATTGTTACCTGATACTGATAGCCATCTCCTTCTACTTTGACATAAAACACATTGTCATTTTCCTTAAGTCTTTGTTCGATTTCTTCATTACTTAACATAAACTTAGCTCACTAATTAAAATAAATACAAATTTTTTAGATTGATTGATAAAAAAAAATAATGGACACACTAAATGGCTCTCAAAAATGCTAAATATTCCTTGTTGTACTCCATCAATTGCTTTGTTTCTCTCGCCACAACATTACCCTAAAATTCATGGGAATTTATCAATTCAAGAAGACAAATAGGGTCTGTTGGTACCTAGAGCTCTAAAGAATAAGTCTATGGAATAATGGATGTTTATGGTTAGGGAATTTGTTTCAAGATATCTGCAAAATACTCTTCACCCCACAAAATTCAGCCAGAGATTGAGTTTTAGAAGACACTCCTGTTACTTCAAAAGCCATGTTATTTTGTTGACACAGTTTTCTAGCTTCAATAATTAAAGCGAGACCTGCACTGTCACAATGAGTTACCTCACTTAAATCAAGACAAAAACTATCTTTGGTATTGTTCATTAAAGCGTTATAAAGCTTCGCACGAACAGATACCACAGATTTGAATGTGAGCTCAGAATCAGGTTTAAAAATATTCTTTTCCACAATTATGAAGCCTTCTTAGCCTGGTTTTGCTGCATTTCCTTAATCACTTGACTGATGCTGGAATATTGCAACGCTTGCGCGAACTGCGATCTAAAACTTTGTAACAAACTAACACCTTCAACACTGATGTCGTAAATTTTCCATCGTCCATTCTTGGATACCAAGCTATAACTTAAAGGGATATTTTGCCCTTCAGAGCGAATAATGACACTATTGACACGAATAAACTTACTGTTTAAAGAACCACGTAAAGGTAAAAATTGTACTGTTTCATCAGAATACTGAGCTAAAGGACTGGAATAGGTACGAATTACCAAACGAGTAAACGCTTTTGAGAACTGGACTTTCTCAGCTACAGTCGCCTTATTCCAAGCTTGTCTCCCCAAAACCGAACGAGACATCCCCTCCACATCCACGTTTGGCAAAAGGTTATCTTCGACAGCCTTATAAATAATCTCAGGATTACTTTTCAAACGTGCCTTATTTTCCTTGAGAACAGAAATAATTTGATTAGCTGTGTGTTCTAACATGGGGATAGGAGAGGCTTGAGCAACCATTAATTGAGATACTGCCATAAATGCAACAAATATAATTGTTTTAAAAACTCTCATGGTTCACCTATTTTTTTATATTAAACAATAACTGTCCTATAAGATTTTCTAGAATAATTGCTTCCTGAGTCTTCGCAATAGTATCCCCATCACGTAAATAAGGGTGATTTTGACTACCGTCTTCCTCAAAACCGGGAACAATACTAATATAATTAGAGCCAAGCAAGCCCTCGGTCAAAATTCGCGCAGAAACATCCTCATAAGGAATCTTTTTATCACCATTTAAGGTCATGGTAACTCTTGCAGTCAGTTCACCTGGTTGCAATTCAATACGGCTAACTTCACCAATACGAACACCTGCAACTGTTACCGGAGCTCTTACTTTAAGACCTCCTATATCAGTAAAGTCCGCTGTAACATGATAGCTTTTATGAGACATAAAATCAGTAATATTACTAACTTTCATTGCCATTACCAATAAAGCAAGCAGTCCAAGCAACATAAATATTCCTACACTAGTGTCTACATAACGTTGCTTTTTCATTTACCAGTCTCCAATCATCATTGCAGTCAACAAGAAGTCAAGCCCTAATACAGCAAGCGATGAGTAAACTACAGTTTTAGTCGTCGCATGGCTGATACCCTCTGCTGTTGGCACGCATTCAAACCCTTGAAATACTGAAATCCAGGTGACAACAAATGCGAAAACCAAACTTTTAATAATCCCACTCAATATATCAATACGAAAATTGACAGCAGCTTGCATATTAGACCAAAAACTTCCTGCATCCACCCCTAGCCAATAAACACCAATAAAATAACCGCCATATATAGCTACTGCAGAAAAAATCAAAGCAAGTACAGGTAATGCTATAAATCCAGCGATAAAGCGTGGGTAAACTACTCGCCCTAAAGGGTCAACTCCCATCATATCCATACTGGATAACTGTTCTGTAGCTTTCATCAAACCAATTTCAGCCGTAAGAGCCGAACCAGCCCGACCTGCAAACAATAAAGCACTGATAACAGGTCCTAATTCCCTTGCTACACTTAAAGCTAATAATTGACCTAATTGACTCGAAGCTCCAAATTTTTGCAAGGTATTATACCCTTGAAGCCCAACAACCATACCAATAAATAAAGCGGATACTACGATGATTAAACAAGACAAAACACCAGTGAAATAGAGTTGATAACGTAACAAAGGCCATAACCTTAAAATATCAGGTCTTCTAAATAACATAGAAAATAAAAATAACCCCGAACTGCCAATACTCTGCAGGGCGTGTACACCTCGATTACCCAAACGGGCGATTGTATCAAGCATCTAATAACTCCTCTGTATACGGTTTCGCTGGATAATGAAAAGGCACAGCCCCATCAGCCTCTCCATGCATAAACTGTTTAACCTGAGGTTCACTGGAGTGCATTAATTCATCAGGTGTCCCCTCACCTATGATTTTGCCACCCGATATCAAATAAATATAATCTGCTATTGAGCAAGTTTCTTCAACATCATGAGATACAATAATAGTAGTTGTACGTAATAACTGATTCAATTGCTGTATTAACCTTACCAGTACTCCCATAGAAATTGGATCTTGCCCTGTAAAAGGCTCATCATACATCATTAGCTCCGGGTCAAGGGCAATTGTCCTTGCTAGCGCTACTCTTCTGGACATACCTCCGGATAATTGGGCAGGCATTAAATGAGCGGCTCCACGCAAGCCAACAGCTTCCAGTTTCATTAGCACAATATCCCTTAGCATGGATGAGTTTAATTCGGTATGTTCTCTTAATGGAAAAGCCACATTTTCAAATACTGAAAGGTGAGTAAACAAAGCACTGCTTTGAAACAGCAATCCCATATTTCGCCTAGCATCATAAAGTGCTTTACGAGATAATTGATGGATATTCTGGCCATTTACATAAATTTCACCACCATCTGGCGTTAATTGTGCCCCAATTAGCCGTAGCAAAGTGGTTTTTCCTGAACCACTGGGTCCCATAATAGCGGTGATTTTCCCCTGTTGGACTGCCATATTAATGCCATTAAAAATATAGCGGTCGCCGAGGCTAAAGGCTAGATTTTTTATTTCAACCCAATTCTCAGGCATGCTTTATTATCCAATTTTTATTTAATTAATATGAACTTAGCATAAAAAATACATGTTGGCTTTATGCTTTTAATTAAGAAGTATATACTGGATCAGTAAAAATGTGTTTAATAATTATGTTTTCATTAAAAAAAACTTTTACCCGCCCCGGTCCGGCTCCACAGTCATAGTTCAAATTATGACACAAACCGAAGTATAATCATAAGGAAATGGACACATAAAAACCATTTTAAACTCCAAAAAAGCAGTTTAGCCATTTTTAAACTATTTTTCTAGAGTCTCTGGACATTTGAGTAAAAATAAACATTACTATGTGTGTCCACTTATAAAATGGATTCCCAATTGCATGGAAATAAAGCTATTAATTCATATATGCAAAGCATGATTTTGACCTGAATGCCAAAATATAGGGTACATCATTTAAATACATTATGTTAGAATGAAAACCAAACAAAATACTTCTAGATTGCCTATGAATTTTTGCACACTTGGATTAGCAGTTATAGAAACTGAAGCGCAAGCAGTATTTGAATTAATTCAGAGAATTGATGAGCGTTTTGAAAAAGCTTGCGGATTACTCCTCTCGTGCAAAGGACGAATTGTTGTTACCGGCATGGGAAAATCTGGCCACATTGCGAATAAATTAGCGTCTACTTTTTCAAGTACCGGCAGCCCTGCTTTTTTTATGCACCCAGGCGAAGCAAGTCATGGGGATTTAGGTATGATAACGCATCAAGATATCGTTGTTGCCATTTCTAATTCCGGTAATACCCATGAAATAGTTACACTACTTCCCTTATTAAAGCGGCTTGAAGTACCTTTAATAACACTAACCGGTAATAAGGAGTCCACTTTAGCTAAAGCTGCTGATATCAATTTGGATGTCAGTATTAAGCAAGAAGCTTGTCCTCTTGGCCTTGCTCCAACAACCAGCACCACTGTAGCATTGGTTATGGGAGATGCCCTAGCAATAGCTCTCTTGCAAGCTCGAGGATTTAGTGCAGAAGATTTTGCCCTCTCTCACCCAGGAGGAACGCTTGGCAAAAAATTATTGCTCCGAATAGATGATTTATACCACACAGGCGACCAGCTTCCTCTAATGCATGAAAATGCAACCATCAGTGATGCTTTAATTGAAGTCACTGCTAAAAAGCTAGGAATGACCTGTGTTGTAGACAAACACGGCTATTTAGTAGGTATCTATACTGACGGAGATATACGCAGAACATTAACCCGTCAATGTGATATTAACACAACCCAGCTAAAGGACGTCATGACTCGAAATTGCAGAACTGTCTCCAAAGGAACTTTGGCTGCGGAAGCTTTGGCAATGATGCAAAAATTTAGTATCACTTCGCTGGTAGTGGTTGACGATAACAAAAAACCTCATGCAGTTCTACATTTACATGATTTATTAAAAGCTGGCGTGTTTTAACTTAGAGAAAAAAATGAATGAATTATTAGAAAAAGCAAAGAAAATTAAATGTCTTATCTGTGATGTAGATGGAGTACTCAGCGATGGCCTTCTGCATATTGATAACCACGGCAATGAATTAAAATCATTCCACGTACAAGATGGAATGGGATTGAAATTATTAATGGCTGCAGGAATACAAGTCGCAATTATTACTACAGCTCAAAATAATGTCGTTGATCATCGCATGGAACAGCTAGGAATAACTCATTACTACAAAGGACAAGTTGATAAACGAAATGCCTACCAGCATCTTAAAGAAACATTAGGTTTGCAAGATGAAGAATTCGCCTATATAGGCGATGACTTACCCGACTTGCCTCTAATTCAGCAAGTTGGCCTAGGGGTCGCTGTAGGCAATGCTGTCCCTCAAGTTTTAGAGTTTGCTGATTGGCGAACTGAACGTACAGGGGGACGAGGAGCCGTTCGGGAGTTATGTGACTTAATCCTTAATGCACAAAACAAGGCAGAGTTGGCAATTACAGGCTACTTAAAACAATGAATACTACCAAACAAGCGATTTGGCTATTCTTAACCTTGCTTATTTTATCCTGTTCGAGCTGGTATTATGCTCATTTAAATCAGGCTATTAAGGTAAATAAAAAACCTTTATTAAATGAAGTGGATAGCACCATATCTCACCTTACTGTAAAACAATTTAATTCCGATGGAGTTTTAATCAACTTACTGACCACTCCCCTGGTCGAGCATATCCCTAATAATGACCTTCATTTGCTTAAAGAGCCCCATATTATTATAAAGCAAGACAATCAATCGGCCTGGGAAATCAATTCAATGCGAGCAAAATCATTTGAAGGCGGTAAACAAATAACTTTTATAGAACAAGTGATTGTTCACCAAAATCCAGCTCAAGGTTCTCAAGAAAGTACTTTAAAAACGGAAGAAATTACTTATTATCCCAAAGAAAGAAAAGCAACAACAAGTCTTTTTGTAACCTTTGAACAACCAGGCAATATCATACAATCTACCGGGATGAATGCCTATTTAGATGAGAAAAGAGTAGAACTACTCCATAAAGCGAGAGGTAGCTATGACCCAGCTAAAGGCTAAATGCTTTAGATTTTTTTCCAAATTCGCTATAGTGAGGGCAGTGCGAGGAGAAGCAGAGCGCAATGCTGCGTGCACAAAGTGTGATGAGAATCCGCGTGCCGTATCGAAGCAATTCTCTACAACAGCCGGATTTGGAAAAAAATCTATTTTATTATTACTATCCATGTTGAATTTTTTAACAGCACACGCACTTCCTTTTGACAAGCAAGAAATGGTACACGTGGTTTCTGACTCCGCCGATTTAAATCAAAAAAAACATAGAGGAACGTACATTGGCAATGTTGAATTTATTCAAGGAACAACCAATTTGCGCGCTTCAGAAGCCATTACTCAAGGAGATGATAAAAATCAGTTAACTTTGGCTATTGCTAAAGGCTCTAAAGATCAGCAAGCCCATTACTGGACTAAAACAGATCCCAATAAACCGCCATTTCATGCTTACGCAGATACTATAAAGTATTATCCACTCAAACATTTAATCGAATTAGTAGGCAATGCTCGTATAGAACAAGGCTCCAATTCGCTCTCAGCCGCTAAAATTAGTTATGATACTCAGGAACAACAGGTTTTAACTCATAGTGATAAAAAAACAAGAACCACGATAATTCTTTATCCTGAAAAGAAATCATGAGCCTATTAGAAGCCAAACAATTAAAAAAATCATTTAAAGGCCGAACGGTTGTTAACGAGGTCAGTATTCATATCAAACAAGGTGAATGTGTCGGTTTACTAGGCCCAAATGGGGCAGGTAAAACTACCTGTTTTTACATGATAGTTGGCTTACAGTCTTGCGATGAGGGCCATATTATTCTCAATGGCAAAGACATCACTCTAGATGCCATGCACCAAAGAGCCCGACATGGAATTAGTTATCTCCCGCAAGAAGCATCCGTGTTTCGGAAACTTACTGTAGCCGAAAATATCATGGCAATTCTTGAGCTGAGAAAAGATTTAAATGATCAAGCACGAGAAGAAAAATTGGATCTTCTTTTGCAAGAATTTCATATTACCCATATTGTAAATAGTTTGGGAATGGCTTTATCTGGCGGAGAAAGAAGGCGCGTTGAAATTGCCAGAGCTCTGGCAATAGAACCATCTTTCATCTTACTTGATGAACCTTTTGCCGGAGTTGACCCAATTTCAGTCATAGATATAAAAAAAATTATCTTGCACTTGTGTAATAAGGGCATAGGAGTTTTAATAACCGATCATAATGTGAGGGAAACCTTAGATATTTGCGAACGCGCTTACATTGTAAGTCAAGGGAAAATTCTTTGCGAAGGAACTCCTGAAGCTATACTTGCTAATCAGCAAGTAAGACAAGTTTATCTGGGTGAGGAATTTGCTTTATAGCCTAATTTAAATAGATATTTTTAATTACACATATGCTGCTTATCATTGATAACTATGATTCATTTACATACAATCTGGTACAATATTTTCAGAGCTTACATCAAGAGGTTGCTGTCTTTGAAAATGACAAAATTGAACTGGATGCTATTAGAAAATTAGCTCCACAATTTATAGTCATTTCTCCAGGCCCAACTCTCCTAATGAATCAGGGATTTCTATGGAGGCTATTAAAGAATTCCATAAGAATATCCCTATACTGGGTATTTGTCTTGGCCATCAGTGTTTAGCTCAAACTTTTGGAGGTACAATTATCTCAGCTCCGGAAATCATGCATGGTAAAACCTCAAAAATTACTCATCATTATCAAGGGTTATTCAAAGGGATACCTAATCACTTTCAAGCAGCTCGATATCACTCTCTGGCAGTGGATATTCCTACTTTACCTGACTGTTTCTCCATAGATGCCTGGGCAAAGGATACAATAATGGCAATTTCACATCGTCAATTTCCTCTTTTTGGTCTACAATTTCATCCTGAGGCTATATTAAGTCAATACGGCTTGCAAATACTCGAGAATTTTTTGTGTTATGAATCCCAAACTTCTATTTGAACAATTACTATCCCGAAAAGATTTAGATCCTGAGCAGATGCAGGAAGTTATTTATGCCTGTATGACTGGTGCATTCAGTGATGTGCAAATTGCAACTTTTCTGGCGTTAATGCGTATGAAAGGTGAAACAGTAAATGAACTGACTGCAGCTGCCAAAGTCATGAGGCAATTAGCGCATACTATAGATTTAGGTAGTAACCTGATTGATATCGTCGGCACGGGAGGAGATGGAAGAAATACTTTTAATGTGTCCACGGCTTGCAGTTTCGTTGTAGCTGCAGCAGGAATACCTGTTGCTAAACATGGTAACCGTTCTGTTTCAAGCCGCAGCGGCAGTGCCGATCTGCTGGAGCAAGCCGGATTTGTGCTTAATCTTCCTGATGAACAAATAAAAAACTGTATTCAACAATGCGGGTTAGCTTTTTTATTTGCACCTCATTATCACCCTGCTATGCAACATGCCAGAGCTGCAAGACAGCAATTAGGAATAAGAACTTTATTTAATTTGCTGGGACCTTTAATTAACCCTGCCCAAGTAAAAAGGCAAGTTGTTGGTGTCTTTTCACCGTCTTGGCTCAAACCGATAGCCACAGTTTTAGCCAATTTAGGCAGTGAAAGAATCTTAGTGATTAGCTCTCAAGATGGATTAGATGAGATTAGCGTTGCTGCAACAAGTGAAGTGATTGAATATCATAATGGAAATTTTAAGCAATGGCTTATTTCTCCAGAAGACTACGGCCTTGAACATCCTTCTTTAGAAGAGATCATAGTAGATTCGCCACAACAAAGCTTGAATTTAATTCAATCCGTGTTTTCTGGAAAACCAGGACCAGCCCGAGATATGGTGCTTCTAAATTCTGCTGCTGCCATCTATTGTGCCCAAAATGGGATATCATTTGATTCTGCCATTGAAGAAGCAAAAAATGCCATTGACAGCGGTAAAGCGAAAAACTGTTTTAACAAACTTCGACTATTAACTCAAAATTTAAGTAAACCATGAATAGCATCCTAGAACGAATTGCTCAGCATAAATTAGAAGAAATTACTATTGCAAAAAAAAACAGGCCATTACATGTTTTATCTAAACAGCACGTAGGAGAAATACGTGATTTTACTGCAGCACTGAAATCCGATTCAGCACCAGCGATTATTGCAGAAATAAAAAAAGCATCCCCTAGCAAGGGATTAATTCGAAAGGACTTTAATGTCGCTGAGATTGCCAAGCTTTATACCCAAAATGGTGCAAAATGCTTATCTGTTTTAACGGATGTTGAGTTTTTTCAAGGTCACCCCGATTATTTGGCTTTGGCAAAATCCAAGAGCTCCTTACCAGTATTACGCAAGGATTTTATTATTGACTCTTATCAAATTTATGAAAGCCTGGTTTTAGGGGCCGATTGTATCTTACTGATTGTTGCTTTATTAGATGACATTCAACTAATGGATTTTTGCCAATTGGCTCAAGAGCTAAAAATGTCCGTTTTGGTAGAAAGTCATACCCAAAATGAATTAGAAAGAGCTCTTCGACTACCCACTCCATTAATAGGAATTAATAACCGCAGTCTTCATACCTTTAAAACAGATATCCAACTTAGCATTCGATTAAAACAGTTCATTCCTAAAGAAAAAATTATTATTACTGAAAGCGGCATTAATACTCGAGAAGACATCAAATTAATGCAATCCCACGGAATTAATGCTTTTCTAATTGGGGAGAGCTTAATGAGAGCACCTAACATCGGAAAAACACTACAGGCTCTAATACATGACTAAACCAGCAAATGATTTAATATACAAATAGAAGTTTGCATTACTCAAAACCTGGCTCAGGTGTTTTACGTGGCTCAGGTTCAGGAAGCTCAGGATAACCAGGTTCTAAAGGCTCCGGATTATCAGGATATTCCAAAGGTTGTTCTGGATATTCTGATGGCTCTTCTGGATACTCTAGTGGTGGTTCTGGTATTTCAACGTTATCTATCATATCATCCATTAATTGCTACATTATTTAAATTATAGCAAACGCTTCTAATTCGTTCCCAAAACTAGAAATATTATTACTATTGAGGCTTACCTAACAGTCTATAAACAACATATTGTAATGAAGACCATACTTTAACCACAGTCAAATACTGCCTAAAACCAACCATATCCGCCATAGTAAGACCAAATACTTTAAGTATATCATTTAACTTATGATACTTATTAAATGTTATAAGGTTAATAAAGGCATTAGCTAAATTAAGATAAGCACTAAATCCCCATGCCAAAATAATATACAGCAAAGCAGAAGCACCGCTAAGAATTCCAATATAATAAGCAATAAAAACACAGAAATAGGCGGTAAACTCAACATAAGGAGCTAGAATTTCAAGCAACATATAGAAGGGATAATTTATCAAGCCCTGTATTTTATATCGTGGGTTTAGAAACATGAACCAATAACGAAGAGTAGAGCGTAATAAACCTCTTCTCCAATGATTCTGCTGTATACTATATGATTTAATATTATCTGGCGTCATTGTCCAAACAGCCGCCTTGGGAGTAAATCCTATACAATAATCTATTTTTTTACGACGATAATACTCATGGAGTTTTATAATAATTTCAGCATCTTGTGAAAAATTATCAGGATCAAAACCATTTACATTTAAGAGTGCTTGACGCTGAAAAAGAGTTGCAGTTCCGGAATAAGACATAGTCCCGCCAAAGCGATTCCAAGCTGTACGATTAAATAAATGAGACCGCATATACTCATTAATTTGTAATGCCGAGATCAATTTTTTTGGTAAATTAGCTTCAACAATTTCCCCTTGATGAACTTTACAATTATTTAAAAGATACACTCCCCCGCCCACCGCAATCACATGTTCATTACTAAGCATATAATGAATCATTTCTGATACAGTATTAGGTTCCATAACGGAATCAGCGTCCAAGGTCATAACATAAGGAGTAAAACATAAGTTTAATCCGACATTTAAAGTATCCCCTACCCCAAAATGCTCTTTATCAATTAACATCAAGTGAGAATGTATTTTAGAAATGTATGCCTGATTTACTTTTGCTGTGTTAATAGGTTTTTCATTAATAAGTTCAATCTCTTCAAATTTAAAGATTTCTGTGAGCGTCTTAAAAGTTTTACCCCCTGGATCGCCATCCATAATAACAATCACGTAGAGATTCGGATATTTGGATTTCAGAGCAGACCAAATAGCATTTGTAATGGTTTGTTCTGCTTTATAGGAGGGTATGAGGACTGTTACTGGTGGTAAATGTTTTTTATTTATAATCGAATAGATATTGGTGTATTCGGATACCCTATAACTTGCTATGATTTCGGGAAAAGATAATATTAAGAGAATTGTATAAGAAATAAGGGAGAATATAAAATAGCAAAGAATGCATAAGTTAATAAAAACAAGAAGATTACTCATCGTCCGCTTCATCCCTGATTTGTTGAATTGTAATAAAATAATCTGCCTCGCCAGCAGTTAATCTTTCTTTTTCATCTTTATATTTTGCGAGTATTTGTTGCCCTGAATCCCCGTAATACGATAGAGTTTTTGCAGCATTGATTCTTACCCACCACACATTATCCTTTAGGGAGTACTCTAATAAATCCAAAGCATTAGGATCTTGTAACTCTCTTAAAGTCTTAACAATAGCATTACGAACCATCCAGTTTTTATCATGGATAAGCTGATTATATATTTCGAGATAACGACTCTTATCTAAGTAGGGTAAAACACGAATAGCCGCAAGGCGAACATTAACATTTTCATTAAAGCAATCGGCCTCGGTAAAATCAAAATACTTAGAAGAGCCTCCTGTCACACGTAGTATTTCATAGCAGATTTTTTTTAGCCAGGAATCATCCGTTGAGGCCAATTCTTCTCCAATAATATTAGGCCACTCAGGAGCCGGGACCAGAAAATACTCTACAAAAGTATGAACAATGTGAGTTTCAGGTTTCAATTTATCTAATATCGCTTTTAAAAGATCTAGGCTCCCAATTTTGGAAGCAATTCTCATGGCGTTGAAACTTACTATCATATTATGATCTTTAATCAATTTGATAAGTAAGCCGTGGTCTTTTGAACTAATATAATAATCAAAGCATAATAATAAAAGATATCGCTTCTCCCACGATCGTTTATTAACAAAATGACGTGCCTGAGGCAATAATACATCACGTACTATTTCAATTTTCTTTTTCTCCCAGTCAGGTACTACCTCTGGCTCGATTTTTTTTAGTAAACGCAGAACTATTCCGATTTTTTTTGCCAAATAGGGGGGGATCGGTTGATCATGAAGAATAAGTTTTTTTAACTCTTCGTAAGTATGCTGATTTCGTTTCTCCTTAATAAAAAAATATAATTTTGAGATATAAGAAGCGATTATAAAAAATAAAATAATAATAAATTCAATTATTATAAAATAAACGATCCATCTGAATTGCGGTTCACTTATCATTATAAGAATCCAGCTTTTAGTCCAAGATCAAAATGTACTAATGTTCGAAGAAGTTGATTTGGATACAACATTTCCTCATAACCTACTCCATATTGAATAGAGATCGTTTTATTAATCGGTTGCTACACCTCAATAAGAAATAATCGATCCTTTATTTTTATAAAGTCCACTGATAACAAATCGGTTAAATCAGGCGATGTTCCATCCATATATATAAAGCCAATATATTGATTGGGATCTTCCCCATAACGGCGAATTCCGAAACGATATAAGGTTGAAGTGGGACCTGAGCCTGGAATAAAATGAATTGGCCGGAAGTTGAGATAGTAATTACCTATGAATTTATTAATGCTTCCTGTCACTGAATCAAGAGTAAAATGAGCAATTTTTCTATGCGCTCCTCCAAAAGATCCGTCTATTTCATAGGGGAGATAGGCATGCAACTCTGCGCTTTCCAATTCGTTTGGAAACAACTCTGGTTTATCTGCGTAAGCGTAAGTCAAATCCAGAGTTAAATACTTCCCCAAATTAGGGGCGGCATCTAACTCCAATTGGGTAGCATTTTGATTATATCGCGTAGCGTAATTCACTGACCCACCAAAAGCCCCTAAGGAAGTAACCCAATAACCATAAAAATTAGATAAATTCCAATATTGTCTAGGGATATTAACACCCATGTTATCTGTAAAAACACCTATTATAAATTTAGGACGTTTGATTTCATCCGTTACTAACTCTAAATTCTTTCGACCAACTGACATTACTCTTTTGGGTGTTGCACTTATCCTCTGCGAAAACAGCTCAGTATTCTTATTGTACTCTTCCTCTTTCATATTTCTTAATAAGGTTATTGATTGCTCATCTTTTGGATTAATTTTCAAATTTTGATTTAATACTGTAGCCGCTTCTTGCTTCCTATTTAGTAAAAATAACGTTTTAGCTTTCAGAAATAAGAGCTCATGGTGGTGTGGATTGAGAGACAATCCTTGCTCAACGACTTCAAGCGTTTGACTATAATTATTACCTTTTAAAAGACAATTTATTAAACCTAATCTAGCTTCTAGATATTGTGGATGAGTATTCAAAATAGATTTAAAAACAGAGATGGCCTTATTGCATTGATTCAATTGCCTGTAAGCTAAGCCTTCATACAGAGAAGCATCAATATCCTGAGGGAATATCTTCAAATATTCCTTACTAAGTTCAATCGTTTGATTGAAATTTTTCTTTTTATAAACAACCTTAATCTGTTCAAGAGTAATACTAGTTTTAACCTGCTTAGGAACGGCGAAGCCTATTTCTGCCTGAAAAAAAATTAAAAAAACAAATGATGAGAGAAGAAGTTTAGAGCTCACAATAATCCTTATTTCACCAGAGAAGCTATTCTGCTGTTATCCCACATAACTCATTAGTTATATTACTCATAATAGAAATAATTTTCAAAGACTAATTTTTGTGGCTTAAGAGTTCATGATACAGCTTAAGGTGCTTCTTTGTAATATGCTCCAGCCGTATTGTTCAGCTACACAACTGGCTTCCCAACTTAAATTTTGATAGTCAACTTCAGGGAGTGCCAACAAATCTAATATAGCTTGGGCGAGTAAGGCAGGGTCCTTCCTTTCAAGGATTTTACCGATTGCAAATTGCTCAGGACCACCACAACGCGTCACAACAACCGGTAGTCCACATCCCATAGCTTCCAAGCATGATATCCCAAAGCCTTCACTACGTGAGGGCATGACGCTTAACCTGGAAATATTATGCACTTTAGCTACATTTTCCGGGATTTGTTGTCCTATAAAGTGCATATTACTCAAATCAATGCGCCTGGGATCCAATCTCTTGCAGAAGTCATCAATTGAACCCGATCCCATAATAATGAAATGAACTTTTACCCTAGTTTGTAACAACTTATTAGCCAGTAATAGAATGTCTATTCCTTTTGTACGGGATATTTTTCCAGCAAAACTGATTATTGGTGCATGCGACTCGATGTGAATTCCGAATTCGGCAAGAAAAGTGCTCTTATCTACAGATTGCTTTTTAAAAATAGTGTTATCATACCCATTTGAGAGAACAACAACTTTTTTTTCCTGAACATGGTAGAGTCGTGTCACCTCTTGTTTAACCGACTCAGATATTGCTATGATTTTTCGAGCACCTCGCGAACTCATCAACACCTTACTGGCAATCTGTGGATAGTACTTTAAACCTAATTGATCACTATGATGCGCTACCACAATATAATCCATCTTCATTTGATGCAGTACCCAACTGCTTAACCAAATATGATGACATTCAATAACATCCGGTTTGAATTCATGGATTAATTGCTCAAGCTCCTGAGTCAAACATTGCTCATAAAATGCAATCTGTTGTTCCGAAAGACTTTTAAATGTTATAGCATTAGGATTTCTGGGATGAGGATCAGTAATCATTAAAGGAAAAGTAGGTATACTAACTAAATCGTTATGGATAGGAAATTCCCATATTTTATAAATACAAGGATTCTTATAATATTCATCTTTATCTATTGATTCGAAATTAGAGTCAGGAAAAAAATTTTTACCTCATGGCCTAATTTAAGTAACTGTTTTGATAATCCTTTAATTACCGTAAAACTTCCTGTGCCCCAGGGACCTGTATTAATAAATAATATGCGCATGCCATATCTATCCAAGGATAATTAATTTGCAGCCCTATACTTCAAGGCCAGATCATCTATGGTATTTCCTAAGTTCCATAATGGTTTATAAGGAACTAAGCTATATAATTTACTTAAGTCCGGTTTTCTTTGAGTAGTATCTTTAAATCCTTGCCCGTAAGCTTCCTCATAAGAGATATGCTGAATTTCTGATTGTGATTGTGTATGCATTTTAACCAGATCAGCCAATTGATTAATCGAGATTTCCTGTGTATTCCCAACATTGACAATTTCACCAATGGATTTGTCGACCTGAAGTAACAAATCCATAGCTTTTACTGCATCTCTGACATCACAAAAAGAGCGTGTTTGGGTCCCATCCCCAAAAACAGTGAGTGGGACATTATTGCAGGCTTGTTGAATAAACCTTGGCACAACCATTCCATATCGTCCTGTTTGCCTGGGCCCAATGACGTTAAACAATCTGACCAAAGTTAAGGGAATTTGATAGGTTCTATAATAGGCCAGTGCAATAGCTTCTTGTGTAATTTTACTTATCATATAAGTAGATAAAGAATAATTTTTCATTTTAACCACTAAATCATTTTCTTCATTAAGATCTGGACGTTTGATTGCACCATAAACGGAAGAAGAGGAAGCTAATAAAATTCTTGCCCTAGAGCCACTCTCAGCTACTGCATCAAGCAATCGTTGAGCTCCACCTATATTCGTTCTTATCACATTAACTGGTTCAGAAAGTACTTTAAAGATCCCTACAATAGCAGCCATATGATAGATACGATCTGCCCATACTACAGCTTTGAGTAAATCAGGCCAGAAAAGAATATCATTATTTTCAATACGCAGTAATGGGTTATCTTGATACATTTTCAGATTGGCTTCAGAGCCAGAACTCATGTTATCAACAACAAAAACTTCATCACCCTGTTCTAAATGGAAAGCTGCTATATGAGAACCTATAAATCCACATCCACCAGTAATTAATATACGAGCCATTCATAACCTCCAGAGGGAAATTCCGGTACCTTTGAACTCTTGTTGATTAAAGATTTCTTTTATATCCATGATAAGACCTCGATGATTCAATTTATTTTTTATTTCATCTCTGCCAATATTTAAATAATATTGATGAGCCACTGTAAATATCATTGCGTCGAGATCATTTAAGGCATTTCCCAGGGTTGAAGCTCAATTCCATATTGTTTCCTTGCAGCAGATGCGTCGGCGATAGGATCATGTATTAACATCTCAGTACCATAAGATTGCAATTCTTTCAC
>NZ_JNCF01000019.1 GCF_000770585.1 Legionella norrlandica
TCGGTCCAACAAGCAGCTTGAACTAATGCGTCGCCATCACGTTGGTGATATTGTATTGGTTGAAGAGCTCGAAGGAATCGGTTCCAATTGGATTGTAACTGATAGAGATCTGGTAGTAGAAGTCATGGCTTTAGGTGTTAATCCTGAAGCGTTAGCCGTTCGAGATATAGTTACTCGCTCCGTCTTAGTAGCTAGGGAAGATGATAGCCTCATTGGCTCTTTAGAATTAATGAAAGAAAAGGGCATTCGTCGTTTGCCTGTTGTAGATAATCATCATGTACTAATTGGCATCATTACTATGGATGATATAACAGAGTTGTTGGCAGAAATGTTGCACAAGGTAGTAGGGGTTGTTGATAATCAACAAAAAGTTGAAAAACAGCAGCGAGTTTGATGATTCATGAGGGGAATTCCTCTTTCATCGGAGTCTATTTTTTGGGGTCTCAATATTGTTTAAAAGAGATGTCAATAAAATGAAGGCTATACGAGCTTTTTTCGCTGTAGCATTACCGCAATCCATTCAGAAAAATATCTGGAGTGTTTTGGAACCCCTGCGGAATGCGACACCAGCTAATCTCATCAGATGGACAACCCCCACGTATTTCCATATTACCCTGCAATTTTTACAAAGGCTGGAAATAGATCATATACAAGCTTTAACGGATGGAGTGCATAAGGTATTTAAAAATAAAAATAAGTTTTATCTTGAATTGGGCACGTTAGAGTGGTTTCCTGCATCTAAAAAACCAAGGCTTATTTCTTTATCTGTAGGACCGCAAGATATCTTAAGAGACTTATCAGCAGGGATAGGGCAAGTGATTAGTGGATTAAATTATCCTGTGGAATCTCGACCCTTTCGAGGGCATTTGACTATTGGCCGAGTAGTGAATCACAACGTAATGCTTCAACAGTTGCTTCCTATGGAGTTACCCATTATTCCACCAGTTCTTATAGAGGAATTCTATTTGATTGAAAGCAAGCCGGGTAAGGAAGGAAGCAATTACTTTCCTCTAGCACAGTTTCCCTTACAATAACGTGGCTTGGATTAGGCAAAATCGTAATCTGGAAGTAGCTGCTCAAGCCTGGGCGCCTACGCATGAAAATTTAAATTGAATTTAATCTGGCTATATTTTCTGCATCCCGCGATATGTTCGTGGGATGCAGAATTGAGCAATGTCGCTAGATTCCTTGGAGAAACCGCGGAACGTAGAAGACAAATTTTTTTTTCACGCGTAGGCCTTGTGATTTGGAGTAGAAGCAATTGTTTCTTCCAACTTTTTAACCTTACTCCCACTGTCAGTGCAGCTAAAGAAAGTGTAATTACAAGTCATTCGCTTATTAATTAAAATAGCAGCAAGATAACCTACCCCAAGCAAAAGCACACCTAAGGTGACATTAGCCAGAATATATTTCCATTCCTCACGATGTTGGTTTAAAACCTTTTTTGATTTATCAATATGCACTTTAGTGTTTATTTTAAACGACTCTAAAGCTTTTGTTTCGTCCGGTTCCTTATTATCGAGGTAATTTTTTATCTCAGTATGAAGATTAATAGCGAGGATATTAGCTGCGTTATAGGCATCTTCTTCTTTCCTTGCTTTTAATTCTTTAGCTTTTTGTTCGATTAGTGTTATGTGCTGAAAAATGGGAGCTATTCTTTCCATGCGAGCAATGTATATCCCTTTTTGTTGCTGTAAAGCTGCTTCATAGCGTTTTTCAGCTTCTTTGTTTTGAGAAATTATAGATTGCAACTGGTTTATATTGAATTGTTGTTGTCTGATCTTCTCTTGCAAAATCTGAATTTCTTCTCGCATTCTGTTTTGAGCGAACTGCATTTCTTCATTATCTTCTATAGAGACTTTAATGAGTTCTTCTCTCAATTCCCTGACGGTTTGCTCTTTTTCACTTAACGCTTGTTGTAATTGCTCCAATTGGTCAGTTAATTGACTTAACTTCTTTTTAAGATCTTGAGTGTTATTTCTATTAAGGGAGTTTTCTTCACTTAAAATGTGTTTTTGGTTGCTAAGCTCCCGATTGTCGGAGAGGAGTTGTTGTAATCTTCCATTTAAATCTTCTAATTCTCTTGTTTGTTTTTGTACAAGCTCCTGTAGAACAGGGATTTGTTGGGATGGTTGACTTAGCGAATGGATGCGCATGTCTTTTTCTTGTAGGTTTCCCTGAAGTGTCTTTAATTGCGATTGTAATTTTTCAATTTCCTTGGTAAGAGAAGCAATCGAGAGTTGAGCAGAGGATGTCTCATGCTCACTAGTTTTGACTTTCCTTTGCAGATCCTGATTTTTTTCTTCTTTTTCTAATAGTTGTTGTTCTAATTGCTGAATTTTTGAAAGTTTTTCTTCAAGCTGCTGGCTGAGTGTGTTGATCTGTTTTGCTAGATGAGAGCGAACCTCTTCTGACTTTCCAGTGACTTGCTGGAGTTTTTCTTGCAGGGATGAAAGGGAAGACTCAGCTAAGGATTTTTCTTGAGTGACTTGTTTAGTCGTTTTTTGTAATTCCTCTAATTCCTCTGTTTGCTTTTGTACAAGTTCCTGAAGAGAAGAAATCTGTTGAGATGTCTGATTTAGCAAATATTTACTTATCTCAGACTCTTGCAGTTTTTCTTGAAGTTGTTTTAATTGGAATTTCAAATTTTTGACTTCTTCAGCCAGAGACGTAGTTAAATGTGTAGCAAAAGATTTTTCAGATTCACTGGTTTTGATTTTTTCTTGCAGTTCGTGATTTCTTTTTTCTTTTTCTGATAACTTTTGCTCTAATTGCTGAATTTTTATAAGTTTTTCTTCAAGCTGCTGGTTAACTGTGCTTATCTGGGTTGTTAGATAAGAGCGAGTCTGTTCTGATTCTTCAGTTAATTGTTGAAATTCTTTTCGCAAGGACGAAAGAGAGGATTCGGCCAAAGATTTTTCTTGAGTGATTTGAGTGATCGTTTTTTGTAGTTCCTCTAATTCTTTTGTTTGTGTTTGTACAAGTTTCTGAAGTACATTAGTTTGTCGGGATGATTGACTTAGCAAATAATTATTTATATTGGCTTGTTGTAGTTCTCCCTGAAGTTCCTTTAATTGTGCTTGTAATTTTTCGAGTTCCTTTTCAAGGGAATCAGCAGAATTTTGGGCAAGGGACTTTGCATCTTCACTTAATTTAGCTTTTCTTTGCAGTTCTTGGTTTTCTTTTTCATTTTCTGCTATTTGTTGTTCTAATTGCTGAATTTGTAGAAGTTTTTCTTCAAGCTGCAGGCTGAGCGAGTCAACCTGTTGGGTCAGGCGAGAATGAGTTGTCTTTGAATTTTGGGTTAATTGTTGCAACTCTTGCTCACTTAGCTCTGCTCTTTTTTGTTGTTCTTGATATTTTTCTGATATTTCTTTAGATTGTAAAAGTAATTCGGAGATTTCTGCTGTTCGTTGTTGCAGTAGTTGCTTGAGATCAATTATAGTCTCCTCCATTTCAGAAGTTCTTCTGGTGGAAAATTGTAATAATTGATGCCATTCGTTGATTTTGGCAATTTTGGCACTTGGATTATCCATCCTTCCTTTAAATACATCACTTGCAAAGGCCAGTTCGATGCGTTCCCATAGTTTGTTATTGCTCAGAATGCGTTCAATTAAAGGAGACGGTGTGGATTCGCTCAGCTCTTCCAAACAAATGGTTGCAAGTTGATACCCGCTCATTTTGTTCAACTCTTCTTCTGGTATAGGATAGAAGAAAGAACTTTCTTGATTAGGTAGGACGTTCTCAAGAGAGGGTTCAGTTAATGCGCCTAAATTGCGTTCTGCCTCTTGGAAAGCGCCTAACTGTACTTTTAATGATTTTATATTCTCGCTCACTGCATCATCCATACCAAATGCTTGAGCTTGTTTTATTACTTTAAGGGTATTAATAATGCCATTGCCTAAAGTCAACAAGGTTTGGGCTTTAACCCAAACGGAGTCTTGATGTTCCCGAGAGTAAAGTTGACAAGGCTTTTCAAAAGCAGCAAAGCGGGATAAATTTAAAGTCATGGGATCTATTGAAAATAGATGACGTAATACAACGCTTTCTTTATAGAATGGAACAAAAGCATGCCCATGAATCGCTTCACCACCACTATGGTCGTAAGGAGTAAACATATTTACATTGATCGATTCTTTGTTTTCCCAAATGTTGTTGGTTTCCCAGGTGGCGGCTAATTGATTGACGTAAAGATTAAATTGTGCACTTAACTTAGATAAATCCAATGAGTTGCCATCAAAAGGCGAATTTTCGATCATCGGAGTTTTTAGGATATCTGACCATTGCTTTACAGTTTCAGAGAAAGGCATTGAGGATTCAGTAGGTAATGTTAAGGGTTTTATTTCTATAATACTCTGATACATATTTTCGGATGGGGATATGTCTTTTAAAAGAGAAATTTTCCCTAAACGATCTTCTAATAGTTTTGCCATTTCAGCAGCGAATATCGCACAATGGCCTTCAGGGCCAAAAGTAATGCTTCCAAAGGAATCCATACACATATATTTCGCCAGTCTCTTTTGGGTTTCTTCGCTTATCATGTCAGTAGGGATGTTTTTGAGAGCGCTAGTTACAATTTCAGTCAGTAACTCATGATTTAGCTTGGATTGTAACTGCTGAGCTTTTTCGGCCATGGCAGGAAATAGGCCATTGATTTTTTTATAATTAAGAAAATAATCTTTGGTCAGTTTTTTGTAATTGAGCAATCCACGATTTTCATAAGCATAAAGGAGATTGTCGTTATTCTGGTGATGGGCAAAATAACGGAAGGCATCTCCCCAGTCTATTCGTCCAAATTGCTTGTTTTTTTCTTTTTCGCTGTCTTTAAGAACAACAATATTACCACTGTGAACGCTATGAGCCCCTAATAATAAAGAAAACATAAGGCCATAGAAAGACCGAAGTATTTGTTTTGTTTGGTAATTTCAGTGTAATAGCTTGGGCCAAATAAGGTTTCTTTCACTTCATCCCGGTCCTTGCCATCACTATAGCTTGTCCCAATAAGCTTATGTAATTCATCAAAAGAAACTAAGGGTTGTATCAGGCCATAGGAACCTTCTTTAAATTGAATAACATCAGCACAAATTAAGGAAGGGAAATAACGCTCATCAATTAATCCCCGTTTCATGAATTCTCTTAATAGCAAACCTGCAAATAATTCAGTAAATAATTCGCGTTGATCAGCTGGTTTTTTTATAAAAAATTCTTGACCAGTACCATCGGTGGTTCTGTAAAAACCGTCTACGTCGCTTTTATTTTTTCCGCCTTGCTTTTCTTTAAATCGAACTATCTCTTTACCTTGATAAATTAACATGTGTATTGATCCAAAATTAAACTTTACGTAATTATATCAATCAAAAACTAAAAAAACATTAAGAAAACATTAAGAAAACATTAAGAAAACCTTAAGAATTTTTTTGAGACTTGGGTTTGTATTGTGCGCTAATTCTTGCTTTGGTGGTTGTTTTTTTACGTCTCATTAAATAATAAAGACTGACAGCGCTAAAATAAGGAAATCCCAAGAGGGTAATAATATGTTTTATTGAGTTCGTTGTTGCCATATCAATAATTAATCCGGCTATAAAAAATAGCTGGAAAGCGCGATTTTTAGCAAAGTCAGGTATGAAAGGTTGGAACATTTTTAATCCATTAAATTTTATGTTAATTACACAGCCATTTATTTTCTGCAATAATGGAATAGACTTCATTATCACCAATTACAATATGATCGAGCAGACGAACATCTACTAATTCCAGGGCATTTCGGATGCGCTCTGTAATTTCTATATCTTGCTGACTGGCATCCGATACACCGGAAGGATGATTATGAGCCAAAATTAAAGCAGCAGCATTTAACTGGAGTACGCGTTCTACTATAGGTCTTGGGTGTACTGATGCTGAGTTTATAGTGCCAAAAAATAATTCCTCATAAGCGATGATACGATGTTGATTATCTAGAAAAAGAGCAGCGAAAGTTTCATTTTTGTAGTCTCTTAAGCGCCTTTTTAAGAAAATATAAGTCTGTTTGCTATTGGATAGCTGGATTTCCTTTTGCAAATGAATAAAATCACTACGACGGCATATTTCTTTTGCTGCTTGCAGTTGAGCATAACGCGCCGTACCCAATCCCTGGATTGATTTAAAATTTCGGAGATCAGCGTTAAGGATGTTACGTAAATTTCCCAAGTGCTTAGTTAGTTCGTAGGCTAATTGCAAACAAGATTTTTTATTGCTGCCAGAGCTTATAAAAACCGCTAATAGTTCAGTGTCAGAAAGGTTGTGTACTCCATTAGTGAGTAGTTTTTCGCGCAGGTCTAGCTGTCGCGCTGATTGGACAAATGTCATTTTGTATTCCTTTTATATTCCTTTATTGCGAAGTTTATGCTTTGATCAAGGTTATTCTTATCAAAAATGATTAGTCATGCAAGATTTTATTAATAAAAAAATTCTTCTTGGTGTTTGTGGTGGCATTGCTGCTTATAAATCAGCTCATCTGATTAGAGAATTGACTTATTTAGGTGCTGAGGTAAGGGTTGTCATGACTCAGGCGGCCCAACAATTCATTAGTCCTTTATTGTTGCAAGCATTATCAGGTCATGAAGTGAGAACGGATTTATTTGATACTCAGGCAGAACGAGCTATGGGACACATTGAATTAGCAAGATGGGCTGACTATTTATTAATTGCCCCTGCTTCAGCAAATTGTCTTGCTAAAATGGCGCAAGGTATTGCGGATGATTTACTTTCAACATTGTATCTTGTTGCAGAAACACCTGTTATCGTTTGTCCTGCCATGAATCGAAGTATGTGGGCACATCCAGCCACCAAGGCAAATTGTGAGCTATTAAAAGAAAGAAGTGTGATTTTTGTTGGTCCTGAAGAAGGTTCGCAGGCTTGTGGAGAGCATGGGTTAGGACGTGTTAGTGAGGCGGATCAGATTATTAATACTTTGCGATTACTGGATGTTAATCAATTATTATCAGGGAAAAGAATCGTGATTACTGCAGGCCCTACTCGCGAATTGATTGATCCAGTTCGCTATTTAAGTAATTACAGTTCTGGGAAGATGGGGTATGCAATGGCTGAAGCTGCAGTGATGGCAGGAGCGCAAGTCACATTAATTAGTGGTCCATGTAATTTGTCTGCTTTTGCGGGTATTGAGCTCATAAGGGTAGAATCAGCTCAATCCATGCTGGATGAGGTAAAAAAGCATTTAAAAAAAGGGGACCTGTTTATCGGTGCTGCTGCTGTGGCAGATTATCGAGTGGAAACACCTGCCTCAGAAAAAATGAAGAAAAGTGAGCATTCTGAATTAACGCTAAAGCTGATGAAGAATACTGATATTCTTTCTGAGGTGGCTGAAAGTGGTAAAGCTTCCTTCGTTGTTGGATTTGCAGCAGAGACAACAGATCTTATTCATTATGCGAAAGAAAAAATGAAGAATAAGAAACTTGATATGATAGTTGCAAACCAAGTGGGCAAAGGGATAGGCTTCGAAAATGATGTAAATCAAGTGACAGTAATCACAAAAAATAAACAGATAGAGTTGCCATTAGCTCATAAAACTCGTTTGGCGGGGCAAATTATTGCAATCCTTGCTGCAACTCTGCAAAATAGTGCCCGTTAGAATTACTAAGGGTCATTATGCATCAAGTTATTCAGCTAAAAATTCTCGATTCAAGGATTGGCGAGGCTATTCCTCTACCTGCTTATGCTACAGATGGAGCTGCGGGCCTTGATTTACGCGCATGTATTTCGGAGCCTATGCAGGTTGCACCTCAGCAAACTGTCTTGTTGCCTACCGGTATTTCTATTTATATTGCTGATCCAAAAATGGCAGCTGTAATTTTACCAAGATCAGGTTTGGGTCATAAAAATGGTATCGTTTTGGGTAATTTAGTGGGATTAATCGACTCGGATTATCAGGGAGAGCTCAAAATTTCCTGTTGGAACCGGAGTCAAGAGCCTTTTATAATTAACCCAGGGGATCGCATTGCACAATTGGTTTTCATTCCTGTCGTCCAGGCTACTTTTGAAGTAGTGAATCAATTTACAGAAAGTTCTAGGGGTGATGGTGGCTTTGGCAGCTCTGGGAGGAATTAAATGATCTATCAACAAAAACAAATTCCTCGCTTTGTTTTTCGTGCCTATGATATTAGAGGGATTATAGGTAAAGATTTGGATGAAAATTCTTTTTATTGTATAGGATTAGCAATTGCTTGTTATTTACAACAATTAAATCGTCAACAAATCTTTGTAGCTCGTGATGGACGTCTAACCAGTTTTGCTTTAGCTACTGCTTTAAAAAAAGGCTTATTGGATGGCGGAATAAACGTGGTTGATCTGGGGGCTGTGGCCACACCTGTTATGTATTATGCAACCCATACTCGTGGAATAGATTCTGGCTTGATGATTACTGGAAGCCATAATCCGGCTGACTATAATGGTATTAAGTTAGTATTAGCAGGTAAAACATTAACCCAGGAAGACATTGACGTACTTTATAGTTTGCTTGGTGAAAGCAAGCAACCATCCATTTCTGGTGAAGAAACGACTCTGGATGTGATAGAGGATTATATTCAACGTATCGTCAGTGATATCAAACTGAAACGTCCTTTAAAAGTAGTTATTGATTGTGGAAATGGTATAGCTGGCCCAATTATTCCTAGGGTGATTTCGGAATTAGGTTGTGAGGTTATTCCGTTGTATTGCGATGTGGATGGTCGCTTTCCCAACCATCACCCAGATCCCTCAATAGAAGCAAATTTGGTTGATTTAAAAGCCGCTGTCATAAATCATCAAGCAGACATTGGCCTGGGTTTCGATGGGGATGCCGATAGGCTTGGTTTAATTACTAATAAAGGAGAAGTGATTTGGCCTGATCGCTTAATGATGTTCTACTCAAGAGAAGTTTTAAGCCGCAATCCAGGATCTACTATAGTTTTTGATGTGAAGTGCTCAAGCCATTTGGCGAAGGAGATTCATACAGCTGGGGGGGTTGCGAAAATGTGTCCAACCGGTCATTCTATAGTGAAAGCAGTCATGAAAAAAGAACAGGCTATTTTAGCTGGTGAGATGAGTGGACATCTTTTTTTTAAAGATCGTTGGTATGGTTTTGATGATGCTTTGTACAGTGCATGTCGCTTATTGGAAATAATTAGTTCATCTCATTTGACAGTAAGTGAACAATTTGAATTAATTCCTAATAGTATAAATACCCCTGAAATAAAAATAGCTATTACTGATGAAGAAAAATTTCATTTTATTAGACGCTTTAGTGAAGTAGCTGATTTTCCAGATGGGAGGATTTTGGATATTGACGGTTTGCGCGTTGAATTTCCTAACGGCTGGGGCTTGTTACGAGCTTCTAATACTACCCCCTGTTTGGTTGCCCGCTTTGAAGCAAAAGATAAAGATAGTTTAGAGCAAATTCAGGGTTTATTTAGAAAGCAAATTCTATTATTGAATTCGGAATTAGATTTGCCTTTTTAAGTGTTATCTACGCCTGGTTACTAGATGCCAAACCTAGCATAGAATCTTGGCCTATTACGACTCAGGCAGCTTTCCATGTATAGGAGTAGGTCAAAATACCCCAACCGATTCCAGGCGATTCCAGTTTATGAAGTTGATTTTTGAATAGCGTATAGCATGATTTCCAGGACTTGCTTATTTTGGGTACGGCCCGGTATGTTTTCTTTTTCTACAAGCTGAAATTGATATTTATGTATTAATTCTTCGATATATTCAGGTAGATGGCTAAAGCGAGCGCTACTTTCCAATTTCCATGGTGTTGCAGCACTTATCTCAGTTGTGAAAATAAAAAAACCTTTTTGATTGAGTCGTTGTTGTAAATAGTTAAAAATATTTTCCAGATCCCCAAAATAAGGTAAAACATCGGCAGCAACTGCCAAGTCATAATATTTATTATCTTTCTTTAAAAAATCAATTAACTCGGAGCATACCAATAAATCATAAATACCCTTTTCTTTGGCTCGGGCGATCATTTTTTCCGATATATCAACTCCAGTTAAGTGCTTGCTTATTTCACGAAGCACCGTACCAGTTAGCCCTGTACCGCAACCTAAGTCGAGAACATTATTAACCTGCAATAGCTGAAATCGATGAACCAGACGGCCAATGTGGTGTGGAATAGTATAGTGTAATTGTCCTTGCATGTGTTGGTCATAATATAGAGCATAATTATTAAATAAATTTTGGGCATATTGCTCTGTGGTATCAGTGCAGGTTTCACCGGTAATTGCATTCAACATATGTTGACTGACCTTATCTTGAGGGTTAATTGCCAAAGCTTGTTTAAGGTAGTCACGCGCTGTATCGCGTTTCTCCATTCTTAAATAAATAGCAGCCAGGTTATTTAAGGAAGGGGCGTGATCTTTTTGTAAATGCAAGATTTGTTCAAATAAAATTATGGCTTCATTGAGATGCCCTAAAGCCATTTGAGCCACTCCAGAGTTATATAAGTACTCTATGTTATTGGGCTCTTTTTTAAGCAACACATCGTAGTGCATCAGAGCATTTTCAAATCTGTCATGATGCATAAATGTGGCAGCCAAATTATTGCGTGCGTCTATGTCCTCATTATCCAACGCTAAAGCCTTTGTGAAATAGTCAACTGCCAGTTGATTTTGCTCTCTTTTTAAGGCAACTACGCCCAAATTAATTAAGGATTGAACATGTTCACGATCATGTTCTAGTACTTTACGGAATGCTTGCTCTGCCTCTATGAGTAAGTTGTCTTCTAAATATAAAATACCTAAATAAAATTGTGCTTCGATGTGGTTGGGATTTAAGACAATCACATTATTAAATTGTGTTTTTGCAGCCGATAATTGGTTATTTTGAAGTAATAGTAGACCTAAATTAAAGTGTGCAGCACTAAAGTCAGGTTCTATATTCACCGCGGTAGCATAATGGTGCAATGCTTTTAGGTAATTGTTTTGCAGAGCATGGATGGTTGCCAAATTGTTATGTGCTTGAGCATATTTTGGGTTGATTTCAATCGCTTGTTGATAATATTTGATTGCTTCTTCCAATTGACCGCTTTTTTTATAGGCATTAGCAAGATTATTTAATAGTGCTGTGTCTTTGGAATTGAGCGTGCGAGCTTGCAAAAAATACAATATCGCATTTTCCATATCGCCAAGTTGAGCGTAGGTTAAGCCAAGAAAATGTAAACTGTCTATATGTTTCGGTGACCGGCTCAATATTTTTTCATACAAACTAATAGCTTGGGGAAGCTGGCCTTCGTATTGCAGTTTATAAGCTTGAGCAAAAAGAGTTTCTATTTCACCGTTCATATCGATCTGGAAGTAAAGCGCGTAATTGGCCTAAAGCTTTTGCGCGATGACTAATTCTATTTTTAATTTTAGCAGGTAATTCGGCAGCTGTGCATTGATATTCATTAACATAAAAGATGGGATCATAACCAAAGCCGTTTGTCCCGGACGGTTGTGTGCTAATAGCCCCATGGAATACACCAGTAGCGATTAATGGCGTTGGATCCTTAGCATGTTGTATTAGAGCTATAGCGCAATAGAAATAAGCATGTCTGTGTTCTTGGGGTAAACTAGATATTTTTCTTAATAATAATTGGATATTCTCTTCATCATTCGCTTTTATTCCAGCATATCGTGCCGAGTAGATACCTGGTTCTCCATTTAAAGCAGGCACCACCAAGCCAGAATCATCTGCCAAAGCAGGCTTATTAGCCAAAGCACTCACATGACGGGCTTTGAGAATAGCATTTTCTATAAAACTTAAGCCTGTTTCTTCTGCACTGGATATTCCTAATGCAGTTTGAGGAACGCATAAAATAGGTGTAAGTATTTGTTCCAATTCTTTGATTTTTCCAGGGTTGCTAGTAGCTAAAATAATTTCTTTCATTGTATTTCCGTGCTATTAATTTGGGGTGTTTCTTAGCTATTTTAAAATTTATAGGTTAAAATAGATACAATTTTAAATAAATTAAATAAATAATGCCTTTTACTCATCTTTTGTTAGCCTTATTAGTTGTCTTTGTGTGGGGAATTAATTTTATTTTTGTCAAGATTGGTCTTGAGGAAATTCCCCCACTGCTTCTTTGTGCACTGAGATTTCTCTTGGCCAGTATGCCAGCCGTATTGTTTATTAAACCTCCATCCGTGCCTTTCCGGATTATCGCTAGTTATGGCTTAATCATGTTTGGGTTACAGTTTGCTTTGCTTTTTATAGGCTTGCAAGTCGGTATGACTCCTGGGGTAGCGTCTTTGCTAATGCAAGTGCAAGTATTTTTCAGTATGTTTTTTGCAGGAATATTTCTGGGAGAGCAGCCACGAGCTGGACAGTTAATAGGGGCGTTGATTTCTTTCGCAGGCATAGGCGTAGTGGCTTTGCATTTTGATCATAATGTTTCTTTATTGGGTTTCTTAAGCATCCTTGCTTCGGCTGCTTCTTGGGGTTTTGGAAACCTTATTACAAAAAAAATTAATTCAGCCAATCTGATTGCAGTGATTGTTTGGAGCAGTTTTGTTGCATGTTTACCCATGTTTCTTCTTTCATTACTTTTTGAAGGACCATCAAGCTTGATAACCACTTATCAACACATTACTTGGAAAGGAATCCTTTCTTTATTGTATATCGTTTATATTTCAACATGGGTTGGCTATGGGGTATGGAATTGGTTGATAAGTCGTTACCCTGTTGGCATGATAGTACCTTTTACTTTACTAGTTCCTGTGGTAGGTATTTTGAGTTCTATTCTTATCCTGGGGGAGCCTTTTTATCTTTGGAAACTGGTCGCTGGATTGTTAGTTATTAGCGGGCTGTGTGTTAATTTACTAACTACGCTCTTCTTTCCAGCCAAAACTCAGCAACCTGAGGCGGTTTAGTGTGAGTGTTTTGAAAAATGTTTTTTTATGTGCAGATGATTTTGGCCTTAATAATGGCATCACCCTGGGTATTTTAAAGTTAGCTCGGTTACAGCGCTTATCCGCAGTAAGTTGTATAGTCAACGCCAAAGCTTTTCATACTCATGCGAAAGAATTACTCTCTTTAAAAAGTCAGCTCCAAACTGGATTGCATTTTAATCTTACGGAAGGCCATTTGTTATCTACTTCAAATAAACTTTGTTTTGGCTTAAAGGAATTATTAATGAAATCCCAGTTAAGGATTTTAAATACAAAATTAATCTCAGACGAATTTCATGCTCAATTAGATCACTATGTCGCTGTTATGGGCGAGTTACCAGATTTTATTGATGGGCATCAACATATTCATCAATTCCCTGTCATTCGACAGATTATTTTGGATATTTATCAGCAGAAATTAAAAGGGAAAGGGATTGCTATTCGTTCAACGTATCCTTCTATCCGTATTGCCTCTTATCAATCGAAATCGAAGATCCTGGCAATAACAGGCGGTAAAACATTCAGTAGCCAATTAAAAAAAATGAAAATTCCTCATAATCCGTATTTTGGGGGGATTTATGATTTCTCAGAAAGAGCGGATTATAGGTCATTGTTTAGACAATGGTTGCAAGAAGCTCCAAACAATAGCTTAATTATGTGTCATCCAGGTGAAGACGATTTGAGTTGCGACGCTATTGCTGCGGCCCGAACTAAAGAGTTAGATTATTTTTCAAGTGAAGGGTTTATAAAGGATTGTCAAAAATATCAAGTCCATTTAGCGACAGGCCCAAAATCTTGAAAGAATATAATTATATACAGCAACGAGACCCAAAACAAAAATAAGAGAAATAAGATAATTTAATGCTGTATAATGTAGCAGCAGGTAATATAAAGCTTCATTGAGGAGTCCAGCTGATGAGGCGACAAGAAAAAAATGGGGTAAGCTTAGTTGCTTTTCATCTTGCAATTGAGAAAAAGTCAAATAACGGTGCCCAAAATAGCTGATATTAAAGGCAACTAGAAACGCAATAACATTACTGACAATCGGCTGTATATTCAAAAAATGGACTAAATTGAATACTACCAATAAATGAACAAAGGCAGCACCAGCCCCAATTCCTATGAAGTAAATTAACCTATGAGGCAACTTAAGAGTGGCTGTCGTCAAAGCTGGATTCCTCATCAATAATATAATGAGGCCTACCCTTTACCTCATCAAAAACACGCCCTATGTATTCTCCAACTACCCCTATAGCAAATAATTGCAGCCCACCAAAAAAAGTTAACGCTGTAACTATTGTTGCCCAACCAGGAGTTTGAATACCAAAAATTAATGTGCTCAATACAATCCAGGCCGCATAGAGAAGTGCCATGGTGGCTACCCCAATTCCGCCTAATGCGATTAGTCGTAAGGGAAATGCGGTAAACGAAGTAATACCAGTAATAGCTAAATCCAGCAAGGAATAAAAATTCCATTGTGAAGAGCCAGATTTACGCGGTTGTACATCGAATGGAACATCAGTTTGTTTAAAACCAACCCAGCTATATAGTCCTTTCATGAATCGATTGCGCTCGGGAAGCTTTTGTAATGCACTAACAATTTTCCTATCGAGCAGTCTAAAGTCACCAGCGTTTGCAGGGATATTGACCCGGTTTATTTTTGAAGTTAAATGATAAAAAGTTTTGGCGCAAGTTCGCTTTAACCAGGATTCATCAGACCGATTTTGTCTTACTGCATAAACCATATCATAGCCTTCTTCCCATTTGGCTATAAATTGGCTTAACAGTTCCAGTGGATGCTGAAAATCACTATCCAATAGTATGACTGCATCTCCACGTGCGTGATCCAATCCGGCGCTCAATGCTTTTTCTTTACCAAAATTTCTACTAAAACGGATATATCGAATTGGAAATTTTTCTCTTAATTTTTGAATAATTGCAAAGGTATTATCATGACTTCCATCATCTACCAGCAGTACCTCATAGGGATAAGTCATTCCCTTAAGCGTTTTATCTAGCGCTGCTATAAATTCTGCAATGAGGCTCTCTTCATTGAAAATAGGGACAACGCAAGAGATTAGTTTTTTATGTTTTGCAATTTTAGACATAATGGGCGTATTTGGATACATTCGACATATAACTTTACATTTTACCTCAGATAGGGAAGCGACGTCCATTATATGGAGCCAGGTATCAGGTAAAATAGAGTAACTCCCCTATCAGTAACACGATCTCTAGCATTATGTTAAATATTATCGATGTTGCTTAAAATTACTAACCTTTATTTCATAAAAAGTCATCTCACGATAAACTTATACGATATTTTTTCCGACACGGTAGGGTTGAGATGATGAAAAATAGTGGAGATGAAGTAAACAAAGAGAAAATGGCTGAGCCGGGCCATACTATACCATCTCAACTGGGTAATTTCTCTGTGTTGCCCAGAGACATGTTACTTGAAATTAGCTCATTTCTGAGTAATAAATCCAAAGCCCAATGGTCACAAACTTCACACGGGTTTTATCAATTTTTTAAAAATGACCTAGAAAAAGAGGCGGTTACAGAATTAAATACCCATGTGCTCTTGGGTAATGAAAAAAAGGCCCTGGCTATGATAGCAAGCTGTCCTGAAAGACTCTGTGCCAGAGGCACAGCGGTTGATTACTCAGGCCGCACTTTCAAAAATGTTACCCCTTTTCAGGCCGCCTTACTTTCCCATGATGTCACTTTGTGGAAAAAAATGGAGCCTTATTTTGATGCGCTTCCTGACGGACAGGCAGAAAAAGCGAATCAGTTTAAAGAGCTATTTCCAGAAGGACTACCTAAGCAAGAATCCTATGATTTTAGTACGTTGATTCAAATTATCACCAAAAGTTCCAATGCGGAAACCCGAGCATCACTTGATAAGCCGCTTGACATCACAACCCCCCTTGGACTGGGAATCGATGCCTTTAGAAAAAAATTTACGAAACTCGCGATGGAAGAAACATTTTTTAATCCAATGCACTTAATTAAGGCCTTTAAAGTCTATGATCAGCAATATTCTCAGTGGAATGATAATCAATGTCGTTTATTCTTGTGCCAAGTAATTGGTTATGTACAACGCTTTCTCCCGGCTTGTTACGCCCAGGCTGTTTGTCAGGGTCTTTATCTTGTCGCAGGGGAAAATCAACCATTAAGGCGCTCATTAATATATAATAATTCTTTATTATTCTATCCTCTTTCTTACGAGTCTGGGCTTGGTTTCGATTTAGGCTTAAGCATTGAATGCCCGGGTAACCCCCATATTAGTGTTGGGTGGCTGAACAGCACCATGCTTGAAGAACTGTGTAGAGCAAATACCTCAGAGCTACTTAGACTCGAGCATCGTGTCGGACAGTCCAATACGGACAGTAACGCCTGGGCACCGTGGTCGTGGTGTACGATTTGTTAAGATTTTGAGATATTATCAATTATCTAATGCCTTGATGATAGATGGAATATTTGCAATGAAAGACTCAGGATGGTTTTTGATTTCAGCGGCGTTGTTACTGGGAGTTCGTCATGGTTTTGATTTGGATCATTTGGCAACCATTGATGCGATAACTCGTAGTATTCGCAATAAACGCTCTTTATCGCGTATGGTTGGATTATTGTTTTCATTGGGCCATGGGTTGGTTGTGATTGTTGTGAGTTTGATAATTGGGGGAGGGTTTATTTCTGCTGTTACTCCTGAGTGGTTAAAGGAAGTCGGGGATATTATTTCTATTACTTGTTTATTTTTATTTGGTTTTTTAACTTTATGGAATACCATTAATTATTCTGCACAATCCGATATTCCGATTGGGTTAAAGAAGTATTTATCTCTCAAGTTGACTCGTAACAATATCCATCCCGCGTTAATCCTTTTTATTGGCGCTCTGTTTGCATTATCCTTTGATACGATTAGTCAGGTGGCGCTATTTTCACTTTCTGCGAGCGCGTTATCGGGAGTTCTGTTTTCAGGACTGCTTGGTCTTGCTTTTATGCTGGGTATGATGCTTTCTGATGGACTGAATGGAGTATTTATTGCAAGCTTGATAAGACGTGCAGATGGAACGTCTTTATTCGTCTCGAGGTTAGCGGGATTTATCATTGCCTTTTTTAGTTTAAGTATTGGTATAATCAATTGTTACAAATTATTTTAACGGACCAACAATGCATGAATTATGGTTATGCAGAAGTCTTCTTGCCATTATTGAGGAACAGGCTAATAAGAGGAAATGCCAGAAAGTAAAAAAAATAATATTGGAGGCAGGTCAGTTAGCTGCAATTGATAAGGATGCCTTGAATTTTAGTTTCAGTGTGATAACTCAAGGAACAATTGCCCAAAATGCGGAATTACTATTTATAGAAATACCTGGTGAAGCAAAGTGTCATTCCTGTGAACAAGTTGTCCCAGTCAAACAGTATTATGAGGGATGCCAGGCTTGTGGGCATCATTCTTTAACACTGACACAGGGTAGTGAAGAACTAAAAATAAAATCAATGGTGGTGGAATAATGTGTGGAATATGCGGATGCTCAGAAGAAACTAATCAAACAATAAATCATGAACACCATCATAAACATGCCCATATAGGCGATGAATATTTGATAAATATTGAACAAAATATTTTAGCCAAGAATAATCAATTCGCATTTCATAACCAGCAATATTTCTTTAAGAATAAGATATTAGCTTTAAATTTGATGTCAAGCCCGGGATCTGGAAAGACAACCCTGCTTGCCAAAACAATTTCTGCTTTGAATAAGGAAATTGATATTGCAGTCATAGTAGGCGATCAACAAACTAATTATGATGCTGACATGATTGAATCCAGTGGAGGGCGCGCTTTGCAAATTAATACCGGGAAGGTCTGTCACTTGGATGCGCATAGGGTTAGTCATGGCATAGAAGAGCTTTCCTTAAAAAAGAAATCTCTTTTATTTATTGAGAATGTCGGTAATCTTGTTTGCCCATCATTATTCCATTTAGGAGAACAGTTTAAAGTGGTGCTCCTGTCTGTTACAGAAGGTGAGAATAAGCCGCTTAAATATCCTGATATGTTTCGTTTTGCGGATTTGCTTTTGATAACCAAAACGGATTTGTTACCTTATGTGAATTTTGATTTGGAGTGGTGTCAAGAATATGCTCGCCGTATCAATCCAGATTTAGATATTTTGACTTTGTCGGCAGTAAGTGGCAAGGGATTGGATGAGTGGTATGCTTGGCTGTTAAAAGCCATAGCAACTATTCGCCTCGAGTCCTCTCTCACTTGAGCTTGACGTCTATAGTTTTGCTTAAAAAGACAACAACCAATGAAATTAGAGCGACTGCAGATTAGCATTAAAGGACAAGTGCAAGGAGTTGGTTTTAGGCCATGTGTCTATAGATTAGCTAAGCAAATGGGATTCACTGGCTTTGTGCAAAATAATACATCGGGTGTGTTAATAGAAATCCAAGGTCAATATTTATCTGGATTTATACCGAAACTGAAAGAACAGCTGCCTCCTCTTGCAAAGATTAGTACCATTCAGAGCATTTCACTTCCAATCAATCCTGATGAATATTCTTTTACAATTCTTGATAGTGAACGAGGCAAAGCAGAAACCCTCATTACTCCAGATGTTTGTATTTGTTCAGAATGCCTTAGCGAATTATTTGATCCTCAAAGCCGATATTATCGCTATCCTTTCTTGAATTGTACTCATTGTGGCCCAAGATTTACTATTACCAGAAGTCTTCCCTATGATCGAAGTCAAACTTCAATGAGCCCATTTCCCCTCTGTCAATTTTGCAAGATCGATTATTCAGATCCAGAAAATCGTCGTTATCATGCTCAACCTACTGCTTGCAGTAGTTGTGGCCCACAACTCTCTATGCCGATTAATGAAATTGCAAAAAGTATTATTGGGGGAGAAATAATTGCTTTAAAAGGCTTAGGCGGATATCAATTAATTTGTGATGCTCGCAGTGAGGATGCTGTTCTAACATTGAGAGTAAGAAAAAACCGTGAGGCAAAGCCATTTGCTTTGATGGTTGCCAATATTGCGAGCGCGGAAAAAATTGTCGAAGTGAGTGCCCAGATCAGAACAATACTTGAAAGCAGGGAAAGGCCGATTGTATTGTTAAAAAGGAGAGGGATATTTTCCCATGATGCGATTGCACCTGGGTTAAATCACCTTGGGATCATGCTTCCGTCTACTCCGTTACATTATTTACTATTTAATGCTTTTGCTGGAAATCCTGATTATTACCAATGGTTGGACGAGTTTCACCCTGTGATATTAGTAGTAACGAGCGCCAATATTGGGGGAGAGCCTCTTATCGTTGATGATCAGGAAGCCAAGCAAAAATTAGCTTCCATTGCTGATAAAATCGTTTCCTATAACCGGGAAATTATCACGAGAGCTGATGATTCTGTTATGTGTCCAGCCAATAAAACTTCTCTATTAATACGCCGCTCCCGTGGGTATGTGCCCGAACCACTAAAATTACCTCATGAAATACCTCCTATCTTAGCAGTAGGAGGGCATCTTAAAAATACTTTTTGTATTACACGCAAAGAGGAAGCTTTTGTTTCACAGCATATTGGCAATTTAAATAATAAGAGGACTATTGAGTTTTTTCATGAGTCGTTGGAGCATTTATTGCGATTCCTTGCTGTGAAACCAGAGAGAATCGCTCATGATCTTCATCCAGATTTTTATACCACCCGATTAGCTGAGGAGTATGGGATCCCCGCTGTTGGAGTACAACATCATCATGCGCATCTTGCTTCTGTAGCAGCAGAATATGGCATTCAAAAGCCTGTATTGGGACTAGCTCTGGATGGTTATGGCTATGGTTTCAATGGAGAGGCTTGGGGTGGCGAATTGTTCTTATTAGAGAAAGCTTCCTTTCAGCGAGTTGGACATTTTTTTCCTTTTCCCCAACCTGGTGGAGAAACAGCAGCACGGGAGCCCTGGCGAATGGCAGCTAGTGTTTTATATTGTTTAGGAAGAGGTCATGAGATTTCCCGACGCTTTAAGGAACAGCCTGAATCTCTTTGGATACACCAATTATTAGAAAAGAGGGTAAACTGTCCGCCAACCAGCAGTTGTGGTCGTTTATTTGATGCTGTAAGTGCTCTTTTGGGGGTTCAACTGTTATCTTATTTTGAAGGACAGGCTGCTATGGCATTAGAGAGTAGGGTGACTCAACCCCAAGCCCTACCTAAAGGTTGGATGATAAAAGACGGGGTATTCGATATGCGGCCAACGTTGGAGTTTATACTGGATACCAAGGATCCAGAATTTGGGGCTAATCTATTTCATGGGTCTTTAATAGCAGGTCTTGCTGAATGGATCACGGGAACTTGTCGAGAAAAGAGAATTGACATGATACTATTGAGCGGTGGTTGTTTTTTAAATCAAATTCTGACAGAAGGATTACTGAGTTCATTACTTAAATCAGGGATTCAACCGCTGTTACCCAAATTATTACCCCCGAATGATGGCGGTATTTCATTGGGGCAAGCGTGGATTAGCGGAATAAACTAAAGGATGATTTATGTGCTTAGCTCTGCCAGCGCAAATCGAACAAATTCTGGGAAATAATAGAGCTGTCGTTAATATTGGCGGTATAACCAAAGAAATTTCTACAGTTTTATTAGAGCAAGTTTGTAAAGGGGAATACGTTGTTATTCATGCTGGATTTGCATTAACAAAACTAGATGAAAGGGAGGCTCAAAAAACGTTGAGTTTATTTGCTCGCATGTTAAAGGATAATAAGTGAAATACATAGAGGAATTTCGAAATGGTAGTTACGCTCAGGCCATTGCTAATAAAATTGCTGACGCAGTGGAGCCTGGCAGGCATTACCAGTTTATGGAATTTTGCGGTGGCCATACTCATGCTATTCATCGCTATGGGATTCCCAGTTTGCTCCCCAGTCATGTCGAAATGATTCATGGTCCTGGGTGCCCTGTTTGTGTATTACCTATAGCCAGAATTGATAAAGCCATAAGTCTTGCTTCATCTCCTAAGGTGATATTGTGCAGCTATGCGGATATGTTGCGGGTTCCAGGCACGGGACAAAAAAGTTTATTGACCGCTAAAGCCTCTGGTGCTGATGTCAGGATGATTTATTCTGCAGATGATGCCTTAAAAATTGCTCAGGAAAACCCTGATAGAGAGGTTGTATTCTTCGCCATAGGTTTTGAAACCACAACACCGCCTACTGCTTTTGTTATCAAGCAGGCAAAGAAATTAAACCTCACTAATTTTAGTGTATTTTGTAATCATGTCTTGACTCCTGTAGCCATGGAAAGTTTATTACAGACGAATGAAGTCACATTAGATGGGTTTGTTGGCCCTGCCCATGTCAGTATTGTTATAGGAAGTTACCCTTATGAGCAGGTATGTAATAAATACCAAAAACCTATTGTGATATCAGGGTTTGAGCCTTTGGATGTATTGCATTCTATTCTTATGCTTATTAAACAATTGAATGAGAAGCGTTGTGAAGTAGAAATTCAATATACTCGTGCTGTAAATCGTACAGGGAGTCTCTTATCGCAGGCATTGATGACTGAAGTACTGGAAATATGCGAGAGTTTTGAGTGGCGTGGCTTAGGTTTTATTCCTCACAGTGCATTAAAAATTAGAGAATTTTTTTCCGATTTTGATGCGGAGCAACGTTTTGTATTACCAGAAAGTACATCGCAAGAACATAAACAGTGTCTTTGTGGCGACGTATTAAGAGGGATAAAAAAGCCAATGGATTGCAAATTATTTGCCAAAGCCTGTTCGCCTGAAAGCCCTTTAGGAGCCTGTATGGTGTCGTCTGAGGGGGCTTGCGCTGCCGTATATGCCTATGGAAGAGGGAAAGCTTTATGACGGAAACTCTGATAACTAAGAAATTAAAAGGGCCAAAACTGAATTTCAAAGAAGGAACTATCAATTTGTCCCATGGTAGTGGTGGTCGTTCTATGGCCCAGTTAATTGATCAATTATTTTTAACAGCATTTGATAATGAATGGCTAGCTCAGAGAAATGACCAGGCTTGTTTTGTTGTTCCTTCCGGACGTATGGTGATGGCAACCGATTCCCATGTCATTTCCCCGCTTTTTTTTCCTGGTGGTGATATTGGCTCTTTGTCTATTCATGGAACCATCAATGATATTGCTATGTCAGGAGCTAAGCCTTTGTATTTGACTGCTGGTTTTATTTTGGAAGAAGGCTTTCCTCTTAGTGATTTGCAAAGAATAGTCTATTCGATGGCTCATGCTGCCAGGGAGGCTCACGTCGCTATCATTGCTGGTGATACAAAGGTGGTGGAGAGAGGAAAAGGGGATGGGATTTTTATCACTACCACAGGCGTTGGTATTGTTTCTGAATCAATTAATATTTCTGGTGATCGGGCAAAGCCTGGTGACAAAGTGATCGTCAGCGGATTTGTTGGTGATCATGGAGTGGCAATTATGGCTTATCGCAATAACTTACAATTCCAGACTAATGTGCAATCCGATACGGCATCGTTACATGATCTGGTAGCCTGCATGGTAAAGGCTGTCCCGGAGATCCATTGTTTGCGTGATCCTACTCGCGGAGGTATTGCAATAACGCTAAATGAATTGGCTTTACAATCGAAAGTTGGTTTGGTAATTGATGAAAGTACAATCCCGATTCGTACAGAGGTCGCTAGTGCCTGCGAATTATTAGGTCTGGATCCTCTTTATGTGGCAAATGAAGGTAAATTAATTGCAATTTGCCCATCGGAGAGAGCAAATGAGTTATTAGCGGTTATGAAGGCTCATCCGCAAGGTTTGCATGCTGAGATTATTGGTGAGGTGATTGAAGATCATCGGTATTTTGTTCAGTTGAAAACAAAATTGGGTGGAATGCGCATGGTGGATTGGTTGGCTGGAGAGCAATTACCGAGAATCTGTTAAATCTCGATTATCTGCTCCTTCACGGTCACTTGGATTATAGTGAGTAAACTGAGTATAGTGAGTAAACCGAGCTGCGACCGTTAGGGAGCGGACTTGCAATATAAAAGGATTAGCGGGATGAGTGAAAAGAGAAGCTATTTTCTACCTCATGAGACATTGCAAAATTTAATTGACTCCTTGCAAAATGCTGGTTTTTCCTGCGTGGGACCTCAAGTGCGGGATGGTGCAATAGTTTATGATCTCTTAACTAAGGTAGAGCAATTACCATGGGGAATTCGTGATCACCAATCTCCGGGAGAATATCGCCTAGAGCGCATCCCTGAGCGCAAGGCTTTTGCATTTGCGAATGGTCCTCAAGGAATAAAGCCCCTGTTATTCAAACCGCAAGAAACAGTGTGGCGAGTGGAACGGAATGAAGAAGGAAAATTGTGCTTTGTTCCTCACCAACCTGATGAACCCCCTATTGCCATTATTGGTTCTCGTTCCTGTGATCTGGTAGCCATGAGCATTCAGGATAAGGTTTTTGTAGAGAGTAAAAACCCTGATCCTCGTTATAAAAAAAGACGCGAGCAGTTATTTATAGTCGCAGTGAATTGTACTTATGCTTCTGAAAATTGTTTTTGTGTCTCTGCTGGGACTGGTCCAGAAGTGAGAAGCCCATTCGATATTCTTATGACAGAAATTGAGGGTGGATTTGTGGTGGAAACAGGGAGCGAGAGAGGAAAAGGAATTATTAATCAACTTCACTTAGAAAGTGCTACAAAAACCCAATGTGTTGATGCTGGTAATAATGCCCAACAGGCCGCTTCGTTGCAAAAGAAAAGAATACCTTTAGACAACAAACGTGAATTACGAGATTTACTTTTTTCCAATTTAAATCATTTACGTTGGGATGAGGTGGCTAATCGTTGTTTATCTTGTGGTAATTGTACTTTAGTATGCCCGACCTGTTTTTGTCATAGCGAAATCGAGAAACCAGGGTTAGATGGGGGGGCTAGTGAACATCAAAGAGAGTGGGATTCCTGCTTTACAACAGGACATACCTATTTGAATGGAAAAATTATTCGCGATGACACAAGAAAACAATACAGACAATGGTTAACTCATAAAGTTGGCAGTTGGTTTGATCAATTTGATACCAGCGGCTGTGTAGGTTGTGGCCGTTGCATCACTTGGTGCCCGGTTGGCATTGATATTACTGAAGAGCTGGCAGCTATTTCAGGGGAGTCTAATGTGAGGAAAATAGAAAGTGAATAAGTCAGATCCTGATCCCTATCTGCCAAAAGAAGTTGAAATTGTGAAGCGTACGCAGGAAAGTTCTTCTATTTTTACTCTTCATTTGCGTATTACTGATGAGGAACAACATAAACAATTTCAATTTTATCCCGGTCAATTCAATATGTTATATCTTTATGGGGTAGGTGAAGTCGCTATTTCAATTGTTTCAGATCCCAGAAGAAAGGCTACTCTAAGCCATACTATTCGGGCAGTGGGCCGAGTAACTAAGGCTATGCAGCAACTGCAGGTAGGTGATCGACTTGGCATGCGAGGACCTTTTGGAGTAGGTTGGCCGCTTGAAAAGGTAAAGGGAAAAGATGTCATCGTTTTAACCGGAGGCTTGGGTTGTGCTCCATCAGTTTCTATAATCAACTATGTCATAAGAAGACGAAATCATTATGGTAAGCTAAGTATTTTACAAGGAGTAAAGCACAGCGAAGATTTTATTTTCAGAAAACAATACGCTCAATGGCAAAAATCTCCTCATACTGAGGTTTATATAGCAGCCGATCAAGCGGGCCCTAAATGGCCTTGGAGTGTTGGCTATGTGACCGATATGATTGACAACATTACTATCCAACCAGAAAATTCAGTAGTCATGATGTGTGGACCAGAGATGATGATGAATACCGCGGTGAAAGTATTTACTGAAAAAGGAATTCCTGAGAGTAATATTTATCTCAGTATGGAGAGAAATATGGAGTGTGGCATTGGTCATTGCGGTCATTGTCAGTATGGTGGTTTGTTTGTATGCAAAGATGGCCCCGTCTTTGCTTATACCCAAGTTAAGGAACTGTTCAAAGTGCGAGGGTTTTAGAGTAATGAAACCACGTGTCGCTATATATAAACTAACATCATGTGATGGATGTCAATTAGCCTTTTTAAATTCGGGAGAATCCTTGCTTACCTTATCTAATTTGGTTGAAATAGTTCATTTTGCAGAAGCAGGTATGGTGGATATTGATATCAAAGTAGACATTGCCTTTGTTGAAGGCAGCGTTTCTACACCCGATGAAGTGCATCGCATAAGAAAAATTCGTGAAAACAGTAAATACCTTATTACTATAGGTGCTTGTGCTACGGCCGGTGGTATACAGGCGTTACGCAGTTTTTCAGATTCTGATGAATGGGTAGCAGGTGTTTATGCGTCACCTGATTATATAAAGACACTCACCACGTCTACTGCTATTTCGCATCATGTTAAAGTCGATTGGGAATTATGGGGTTGTCCGGTAAATAGTCGGCAAGTTTTGGAGGCTATTCGTTTTTTATTATTCGCTGCTACTCCCAAAATAAAAAAAGACTCGGAATGCATGGAGTGTAAACGAAAAGGAAATGTTTGTGTATTGGTAACGAAAAAACAACCGTGCATGGGACCAGTAACCCAGACAGGATGTGGTTCTCTTTGCCCTACCGTTGGACGGGGTTGTTATGCTTGTTATGGACCAAAAGAAAATGCCAATGCCAATTCTTTAGGGAGTTGGTTTTTATCTATGGGGTTAAGCAAAGAAGAGGTTGCCAGAAAATTTTTACATATTAACAATCAATCTCCATCGTTTAATAAGGCTGGAAACTATTTTAAAGGTATCAAAATCAGCAATGAATAAAGACATTTCAATTAATGTTCCAATCTTGGCACGAGTGGAAGGAGAGGGCGCTCTTGAACTTTGTATTCGGGATAGCAAAATTGAGACGTTAAGATTAAAAATTTATGAACCACCAAGATTATTTGAAAAATTCCTGGAAGGTCGTAGTTATACCGAAGTGTTAGATTTTGTGGCTCGTATTTGCGGCATATGTCCAGTTGCTTATCAAATGAGTGCCACTCAGGCTATTGAACAGTGTTTCAACATCAGTGTAACGCCATGGGTTCGCAATATGCGTCGTCTCTTTTATTGTGGGGAATGGTTGGAGAGTCACAGTCTGCATGTTCACTTTCTGGCTTTACCTGACTTTTTAGGGTTTCGCTCTGCTCCTGAAATGGCCAAGACATTTCCTGAAGAGGTCAAACGTGGATTGCGTCTTCAATCTTTTGGTAATGACTTGATTAAACTGTTGGGGGGACGTTCTGTCCATCCCGTGGGAGCTTGTGTTGGAGGTTTTTATAAAGCGCCAGCCTACTCGGAAATAAAGGTGCTATTAGAAAAAGCAAAAGAACGAGTTGCCGATTGTGAAGAATTGCTCTATTGGCTTGCAAAACTTTCTTTTCCTGATAATTCCCATGATTTTACTAATGTTTCTCTTTATCATCCTACTGAATACCCTATGAACGAAGGAAGAATTGTATCGAATCGAGGTCTCAACATAAACAAGGAAGAATTTGATTATTATTTTAAAGAACATCAGGTGAGTTATTCTACGGCATTGCATTGCTTATTACAAAATAAACCGTATTTGGTAGGACCTCTTGCTCGCGTTAACAATTGTTTTGGGCATTTACCTGTTCCAATTCATCTTCTTTTACAAGATTTAGGATTGCAATTTCCTTCAAGAAATATGTACTACAGCATCATCGCTCGTGCGATAGAAATATATTATTGTGTTTTGGAAGCCATTCGCATTATGGAACAATATGCATTACCAGAGCATTCTTATCCAGAAATTACACCTCAAGCTGGGGAAGGAATAGGTTGTACTGAAGCTCCCAGAGGAATATTATGGCAACATTATCTATTTGATGAGCATGGACGGGTTTTGACCGCTCGCATTATCCCTCCTACTAGTCAAAATCAGGCACGGATTGAGGAAGATTTGAGGTACTCCTTGGAACAGTTTGGTTTTGAGCAAGATGAGAAAGTCATACGACATTTTAGCGAAATGATTATCCGGAACTACGATCCTTGTATTTCTTGTTCAACTCATTTTTTAGATTTAAAAATCAATAGATTATGAGCTTTATAAAAATTTTAGGTATAGGTTCACCATTCGGTGATGATCAAGTGGGATGGTTGGTTGCTGAAGGGCTAAAAAAGGAATTGGACCTATCCCCGGATATCGATCGAAAAGTAAGCGTGGAATGTCACGATCGCCCTGGTCTGCGTTTAATTGAATTATTAGACTCTCAACAGGTTGTATTTTTAATTGATGCGGTAAAATCAGGGGGCACTATTGGAACTATTCACCATTTAAAAAATAGCGAAATTTATACTCTGAAAAATGCACTATCTACCCATGCTATAGGAGTAGTTCAAGCCTTGCAATTAGCGAATAGTTTAGATGTTTTACCTGAACACATTATTTTATACGGGATCGAGATTGGGGATGCCACTACCTTTCCTTCCACTTTATCAAAGTCAATTGAAAAAACAATTCCTCTGGTTATTGCCCAATTAAAAAGAGAACTAGACTGTTTTCTAGAACACTAAAGATAATAGAGTTCTTTCGAAACTCTACTGCCATGGAGAATTGCTTTGTCGATACGGTGCTCGAATCCTCATGTACTGACGTGTACACTCCGGTTCTCCATTCTGTGCCTCCTCGCACTTCACTCAAAGAAGCGAATTTCGAAAGAGATCTATTAAATTAAATATAGGCAAATGGTTATTGTGCAAAGGTATTGTATGTGCTTTCCTTGATTTTTAAAGCGCCAATGGTTTGATTTCCCCACCGTACTGTAAAGCTCGTTTCATCACTTTACGACCATAAAAATAGCGAGCAATGACATAAGTTACAAATTGATTAACCAATTTAGGTAAAAATGGCATAGGACGTAATACGTCAATAATTAAAACAACTCGATAATCGTCACTGGTATTTCTTACTTCATGTGGCCATGAATCATCGAAAAGTACTGCTTCACCCTCTCTCCATGTATAAGGTTGATTATTAACGAAAATTTGCGGCGGATTATTCTGGGGAACGTGAATTCCTAAATGGTATCTTAAATAACCTATATAAGGGCCTTCATGTAGTGGAATGGACTTCCCTGGTTCTAAAATTGAGAAGAAGGCTTGAATAAGGTGAGGTATTCCTTCCAGTAAATGGCAAAGTGTTGGGCATAGCAAACGAGCTTCTTTGAGTTGATAGCCAAGAAGATAGAGCATAAATACATTCCAGTTTTTTTCAGTAGTATTTGATATCGCTTCTTCCCCAGGATCGATGTCATGATAGCGTGGTAACTCTTTCACGTTAGCTTGTACGTTTTCAAACTCTTTTTTAATGTCTGAAAAATGATGGGTTATCTGATTCAAGGCTGGGAAAGTTTGATCAATATCAAAAAAAACTGGGCGTTGGTTGTATCCCACATACGGCTCATAAAAACGATTCAATTTGTTTTTAAAATAATGATAGTCTACCATTGTTTATTCCTTAGTGTATTTTTAACAATCATTAGGCGCCGAATGTTCGACTATCCTTGAGAAAGCAAGCTATTTTAGAATGAAGTCCCAAGAAATGGAAGTTCAATAGATAAGCCATAATCAACAAATCCTATTTTTCTGCTACAACTGTTGGAAAAATGTGAGCTTCATCATAGAGGAAATGAATATTTTTAAATCCTGCTGATTCGAGTTGTTCTTTGGTTTGTTGGGTTGAACGAAAACATTGGAATTTTGCATTGAGAACATCTGAAAAAATAATTTTTTGTAATGAAAGATCCTCTAAATTGATTTTATTAAGCTTCCATTCACATTGAGGACTTAAGTGGGGTGGGTAAGTTAAAAAACTGGTTACTAATTTCCCGCCTTTTTTGAGAGCGATATAGAATTGCTCATACAGTTTTGTAACCTTATCATTGTCTGGTTCATAAATATTTAACCCATTACTTGAAACGAGATCAAACTCCTCATAAATGTTAAGTGACCAGGCATTACCACAAACAAATTTTGTAAATTGATTTAAATTTTGCTTTTTTGCCAGGGCCTTAGCATCTTCTAGCGTGGCTGGGTCATAATCTATGCCAACTAATAGGATAGTATTGATATCACTAAAATCTAGATAAAGTAATTCTCCTAACATCCCGCAAGGGATACAAGCTAAAGTTGCTCCATGTAATACAGCTTTTTGATTTTCCCGCAAAAAAATCTCAAAACGTTGTTGGGTCGCTAGCATGGTTGGTGCTTTATCCAATATAAAGCGCTCCAAAGAAGATAATGGTTCCCCCTTATTGTTAAGACCGGTTTTTCTTCCAAACCAGGGGTGAGTCAACATGTAATGGGTCCAATATCCATTAATTCCCTGATTCTTTATTAAAAATTGGCCAAAATCAAATTGACTTAATTCTTGAAGGATTCTAAGTTGAGTTTCTACTGTAGTATGCGGTTTATTTCCTTCTTTTTTGATTCTTTCTTCTATTTGCTGCATTGCAGTATCGAGATTGGAGGAAGCGGGGTTATGAGAAATGATTTCATCTTGTTTTGGCATGCAAGTCCTCTTGATAGAATTCTGATTTGGTAGTATCTAAATACTAATTGGCATTATTATACTTAATATTTCTACAGTTCATAGGTTTTATATTATGCTTGAAAGAGTGAAGTTCAATATAAGGAAATGGAATTTTCTTATATCGAACTCCCTAATGAGTTGGTAGGTGTTATATTATCTCGTGAGGGGTTTCTCAAAATGACTATAAATATATCCAGATATTGGGTTTTCCGGGTCAGTAAATTCTGGGTATAATCTGCTCACTGTGTTATGTACTTTTCTTATATCACTTCTGAGTAAGCAACCCCCATTTTTTTCAAACATCTTCTCTGCAGTAAATGCCCTAACTTCATCCTTATAGCTGACTTGTTTTGAGTTTTCACTTTCCTTTTCCTTATCATAAAGTTCTGAGTTTAAAAAATGGCAGATTTCATGGATTAGGGTACTGGCAATTTCTTCAACGCTTTTTTTCGAATGGATATAAATGTATCGGTTATCATAAATAATCCCTTCTAATTCCTGTTCGATTTTGCGGACTGCAGAAGTGGTAGGTGGAAAGGTTTGGGGAAGTGTAATGTTATGCTCTTTTTTCATGTCGTTCTTCATTCTCATATAGTGATCTGGAGTCAGTTGAAAGAATGAGCCTACTGTGACTTGATTAGAATCAAGCGCTTGCACTACTATTTTTGCGACGAAGGATTGGTTCTGTTTAATCAGATGGATTGCTTTATATAATTTTTCTTCAAAATTGTTTTCATCAAAAGCCTGGTTTGTTTCAAAAAAATTGAATCGAGACATTCCTTTTCTCCTATTATCCAGTTTTAATGATTTTCCATACTATTTCATAGTACCTTTTTTCCAATTAGTGAACAATACTGTTTGTAATTTTTCAAAATGACCAGTTTTACCACTGCAATTTTTTAGACTTCCAGCATAATCTGTCCATTGTGTAAAGATAATTCTAATCAATTTGGGACTATACTTAAGGTATCCTTCTATTGATGCAGCGCTTTTGTTTATGAAAGGAATCATATTCAACGAATTTCTTAATTTCGTGGAAAAAACTGAATCTTATGCGATAGTTGATCAAATTATTATGGATAGTCATTTGAAATCTGAAGGTGCCTATACGACTATTGGTACCTATTCGCCAAAAGAGTTGTTTCAATTAGTTAAAGCATTAAGTGAAAAAAATGGCAAATCGGCTTCTATGATTTTACAGGAGTATGGTGAATATTTATTTGAAGTTTTTAGAAAAAAATACCCTCAATTTTTTAGGAGAAAAATATCAGTATTTCAATTCTTAGAGGAGTTGGAAACACGTGTTCATTTCGAAGTAAGGAAATTATATGACCATACCGAGCTGCCTTCTTTCGAGTGTAGGTATCTGAAGCCAACACAATTGGAAATGATTTACACTTCAAGCCGCCCTTTGGCCGATCTTGCAGAAGGCTTAATAAGAGGTTGTATCCATTATCTTAAGGAGAATATCGCTATTGTTCGTGAAAATCTACCTGCAAAAACAGGCTTCAGAGCAAAATTTTTATTGACGAAAGGCAACCCTGATGAGTGATTATGAAGTGTTATTGCGTCATCTTAAAAGAGAGATGCGCGCTCGAAAAGAAGCCGAAGAAATAAGCGAAAAAAAGATATCTCAATTATATCTTCTTAGTTGCCGCTTGGAAGAAAGTTTAAAAGCACAAAAAAGAATAAGTCAAAAATTAAAAGAGAAGACCAGAGCATTGAAACTTCAAGTAGCTAAAACAGAAGAAGAACGTCATGCTAAAAGTACCTTACAAACCATATTAGAAAGTTCCATTTATTATTCAATAATTGCAATTAACTTAAGAGGGGTTATTTTAGTTTGGAATGAAGGAGCTAGACGAAATTATGGTTACGAAGCACATGAATTGGTTAATAAGGAAAATATCCAAATTTTACATACTCCTGAAGACATTCAATCTGGGAAATTAATGAAATTTTTCCAAACTGTGCGCCGAGAGGGTAAGGCAGAAGAGGTATTTCAGAGGGTCCGAAAAGACGGGTCTCGTTTTACTGCTTCGGTTACCATGACCGTGCGTCGCGATTCCAAAGAAAAAAAAATAGGCTATGTTATTATTTCGAAAGATATTACAGAAATTAAAAAATATGAAGAGAAATTGATTAAAAGTAATCAAGAACTGGAAGAGTTTGCTTATATTACTTCACATGATTTAAAAGCGCCATTAAGAGCAATTGTTCAGTTGGCAACCTGGATAGAAGAAGATTGTGGGGATAAGTTGGACGCTGTTTCTAGAAAAAATCTAGCATTACTTAGAGACCGTGCTTACCGTATGAAAGGGATGATAGAAGCTCTCTTGCAATATGCTCGGGTAGACCGGCTTAATGTGGGGTTCGAATGGGTAGATACTAAAGAATTACTTCGAGAAATAGTTGATATTCTCAATCATGATAAGAAATTTATTATTGTAATTCATGAGCCTATGCCTTCATTATTCACTACTAAGATACTGCTAAATCAGGTTTTTTCTAACCTTATTTCTAATAGCATGAAACATCATCATCGAAAAAAAGGAACAATTGAGATTGGAACTCAAGATAAAGGAGCATTTTATGAGTTTTATGTCGCTGATGACGGGCCTGGCATTGAGTCTGAGTATTTTGAAAAAATATTTAAAATATTCCAAACATTACAATCTAAAGATGAATTGGAATCCACTGGCATAGGATTAAGTATTGTAAAAAAAATTGTAGAATCTCAAGGGGGGGATGTTTACGTGCAGTCCGAATTGGGCAAGGGGGCTAAATTTTTATTTACTTGGCCCAAACAGTCTTTCCAATAAAGGATTGGGTCTATAATTAGATTAAAAGATAGAATGTTTTCTTAGGGAGAAATTGCAATGGAATCCACTGCTGAAAAAATTGACATTTTGTACTTGGAAGACGATGAAGTTGACATTCAATCTGCTCAGCGTGCGTTTCAGAAAGTAAGTTCGTCGATTAAGATAGAAGTTGCAAAAAATGGAAATCAAGCATTAGACAAGCTTTATGGACGAAATAATGAAAAGAAAATTCATCCCAAAGTGATTCTTCTTGACATTAATTTGCCTAAAATGAATGGAATAGAGTTCTTAAAAGATTTACGTGCTGATCAGACATTTACCGATATTGAGGTATATGTCCTTACGGCAGCTTATACTAGCCAGGATAAGCTGGCTTTAGAGCCTTTAAATATTCGTGGTCATTTGATTAAGCCTCTTGATTATGGCGAAGCTATCAAGTTGTTTTGGGTATTACAATCCCTATAGGGTTTGTTGACAATTACGCTTCCTAAATTGTTCTAAAATTGCTTTGAGTTGTCTCTTTGGAAGACATGTGAACGCTAGACCCCTGTTGTAATGCCCTCTCTAATGGCTCTTTTAGTCTGGTATCTGCATTAGGGTGTTGTTTTAAATATTCTCGGGCCAAACTATTTAAATCCATATCGTGAGGATTTTCTTTAAGAGCCTTGGCCAATTCATTGACTTTTTCAATTCGCATATGGTTGGTAAATTGCTTATACTCTTTTTTCACTGCGTCCATATCCGCTTTAGTTAGTTTATCAAAACCGCCTACTTCTTTGGCTTTTAAACATAGCATGATGCCTTCAATGTTGGAACGCGAATTGGCTATAGTACAATTATCCTGCTTCTGTCCTTTTTGTTGGATATGATGAATTGGGTCTTTATTGCCTGAGGCCGCTTTAATTTGTGACGTAATTTCATTATGAGAAGTACCTTTAGAGTGCCCATTCATCATGTTATTGATAAATTGAGGAGTGATCGTACTGACCTCATCAACTCGGAATATATGGGTCCCATAATTGTTTGGGTTTGCTCCAAGACCTCGATTAGTATAGACCAAATAACCTGATTTGGAACCAGGACCGTCTGGTACATACGATAATCCCATCGCATGACCTGCGCAGCTTACTGGAATGGTAGTGAGCTTGCCATTTTGGATTCGCTCAGCCAGATCGTGACCAGCTTCAGGGTTTCTTTGTGGAGTGCTGAACTTAAATGCGGATGCCTTATTTGAAAATTGGTATGCGTCAGCAATTTCCTGAAAATTTTTCTTATCCGGATGGGCTCTGGCAAAATGACTAACCGAATCAGTCATCAGTTGGTAGGTTGGTGCTATATGGCCAAATTGGGAGTTAGTCCCATCGGCACTAGTCATTTTTATACCTAGAACCAGGCCAAAATTTTTGACAGGATGGAGCATTTCTTTGGCAGGTGGAGGGGGAGGAAAGCCAAATTCCTTAGCCGCTTTACTGTCCAGGGCAATCTCAAACACCGCTTTTTCCACAGGCCCTACTTTTGCCCCATTATTTAATAAGTGTCTTGCTAAAAAAAAGTCTTGTTTTTGCAATGCCAATTGTAATGGGCTTTGTCCATTCTCATTGACTGCTTGATTAAGTGCAGTTTCTATGTTTTTGTAACCGCTCTCTTGGACAATTTTGCTTAATTGCTCTTTGAATAATCCGGCTTCAAATTTTGAAGCCATAAGCTCACTTAACAAGCGGAAGAATAGCTCGCTATCCGCTTTGGCTTTATTGAGCATCTCCATTTGTAAGGACATTTTTTTCCGTAGTTCTTCAATTTGAGAATGTTCTTTTATAGATTCATTTATTGACTCATTAAATTTTTTTAATATATCTAACGCGCCATTGAGTTTGATAGATCTATCTATGTCAGGTGTATTTAGAGGGGCTGTCGGAGGCGTTAGCATAAACTATCTCTTTAAAGATGAGTATGTATAAAATTATACATAAAACAAAATAATTACACAATAAGTTCATGTAAAAATCATGATTTGCCTATTTAGGGTGTGTTGACAATTGCTCCTCACCCTAAAATTATATGAATTAATAGCATCAATCCTTATTATAGAATAGTTTTGAACCCAAATAGTATGACTTTGCCCTGACTCTTATTTTAAGATTTTAATTGTAAATGGATTTCATTGTAATAGATTTATTTCATTTTATGAAAGTTTTGACCCTAACGCGGTATTATATATTATAAGCATTTTGCTTTTTTGAGTTACAATGTGAAATTTTATTATTGAAGAGATAAGCCAATTGGCCTAATTTTTTTGGAGGCATCAATGAACAAGGACCTGAAGGGTACTCATCAGACAATGGCAGAGTGGTCAGAACTTGGGCAGGTTTCAAATTATGATAATCACTATAATCCTAAGCGATTATATCCTATTCCAGGGCCCCAAAACGTCAGGAAATCAATTTGGATCCTGATGCCATAATTTTCCATGGATTTGACAGTTGGAATCATTATGAGGTTTCCTGGCTCAATTCTAAAGGAAAGCCTGTGGTTGCCATGGCGGCTATTTCATATGATTGTCATTCTCCCTGTATTATTGAATCCAAGTCGTTAAAATTATATTTTAACTCGTTCAATAATACTCAATTCGCTAATGCTGAAGTGGTTGCTGAGACTATTAGGAAAGATTTAAGCGGCTGTATTGATGCAGATGTTTTTGTCGCGATTACTCCGCTAACAGAAATAAAAAATAATACTATGCGCACCTCATTTACAGGGGTTTGTCTTGATGAACTTGATGTAGAATGTTCTGTCTATCAAGTAAATCCAAGCTTTCTGTCGACATCACCCGAAGTGGTTGAAGAAGTGCTATATTCTGATTTGCTCAAGTCAAATTGCTTAGTCACAAATCAACCGGATTGGGGGAGTGTGCAAATTACATATCGAGGTAAAAAGATAAACCATGAGGGACTATTAAAATACTTGGTTTCTTTCCGTAATCATAATGAATTTCATGAACAATGTATTGAACGAATATTTGCTGATATTATGCGGCTTTGTCAACCTGAGTCGTTAACTGTATATGGGCGATATACAAGAAGAGGAGGGCTTGACATAAATCCTTTGAGGTCAACGGAGCCTTGTGTTTTGGATGAGCAAAACATCCGTTTAATACGTCAATAAAATAACTTTAACGTGAAGCACAGGGCAAGGATTTATCTCAGGATGATGACATTTTGTTTATATTTTAGATAGAGTATGATTTTGCCCTGAATGCATCGCAATTTTATTGTCTTAATGTTAAGATTGCCGCGAAATTTATACCCATCCAGATTTAATTCTTGCTTTGGTCATGATTTAAAACTTGGTTTACTTAGAACTCTTAAATTAAAAGCTTATCCGTTATTTATATAAATTATGTGTTATGGAGGATACATTGCTATATGAAAACACGTTATAAATTCCTTGCAGGAATTGCATTACAGCTTTTTGCAACGTTTGGTTATCCCGGTAGTTCAGGGCCTATTGAAAATGATGATCCTTTTAGGGTTTTCATTCCCAATCTAAAACCGGGCTATGAGTTCTCTGCTACGGCTTTTTATCTTCAACCTGGTGCAAACAATTTAGGTTGGGGTGTGATTACTACAGTACTTCCAATACCTTCCCCAAATTGGCAAGTCGTTACGTTCAATCCTAATTATCAAGCTGGTTTTAACTTGGGTGGTCGTTATGTGTTTGCTGACTCTGGGAGTGATGTGCAGTTCAATTGGTCGCATTTACGCACTAACGATACGAACAATGTATTTGTTAACCCCACATCGCAATGGATCTCTCCTTTTTCTCAAACAGGTACTCCGCCCACTCCTTCTGGGCAAATTACTGGAGTGGCATTATTAAAACTTGCTCATTCGAGCCTTAGCTTTAATTATGATGCAGTCAACCTAGACATAGGGAAATTTGTAAATTTTGGTTCTAAACTACAAACAAGACTGTTTACAGGATTAGGCAGCGCTTGGATTGAAGAAGAATTGATATCCACTTTTCGGGGATTTTCCCTTCCTATATTATCATTGAATAATACCTCTACTTATAAAGGGGTTGGTCCTAGGTTGGGATTCCACAATAGCTACAATATCAAGAATGGGTTTAATTTAGTGGGGCAACTTGCTGGAGCAGTTTTATATGGCAGAATGCAACCAGCTCAATATCAGTTTACAGGAACTTCAGAGCAATTAATTATCGCTAGAATTTTTGTAAATCGTGAAGGGCTTGCCAATCCTAGTGTGAATCAACTGGTACCTGCTCTTGATGCCAAACTTGGCCTAAGCTATCTTTATGCATTAAAACAAGGTTATGAATTGAATTTTGAAGCGGGGTATATGGGGGCTTTATATTTTAATCCTCTATCCAGCTATGAAACCAATACCAATGTTATTGCTTTGGATACAGGTTCTTTGTCTACATCAAGTGCGAAACACACACAGAGTGATTTCTCTATTGGGGGACCTTATATTACAGTAAGTTTAAGAACATAAAGTCCCTTATTCAATAAGTTGGGACGCTCAGCTAAGAACTATTGGAATTATTGGTATTTATATAATTTATCTACTATGCTTTATACACTTATTTCATAAGCTTTATAAGGTTGTACTAGTTGTTATGTAAGAGGTCTAATAAAAGTGTGTACCTAATCAGGAAGTTAGTTGTTTAAATGGGTTTCTCTTAAAAACTAAATAAAAGGAGCATTTTATGTCGCAAGGTACATTTGGGGAGTTTTGTTGGAATGAACTAGCTACTGCAGATGTTAACAAAGCGAAAGATTTTTATGGTAAAGTCTTTGGCTGGCAATTCAATGACATTGAATCAAAGGACATGACTTATACCATTATTAAGTGTAAAGATAAAGAAATGGCTGGAATATGGCAAATTCCTAAAGATCAACAAAGCCAAATTCCTCCCCACTGGATGGCTTATATTTATGTTAAGGATGTTTCTGAATCCTTAAATAAAGCAAAACAGCACGGTGCTCAGGAAGTGAAAGGAGTAACTCAAGTAGGAGAGATGGGACGTTTTGCTATCATAGTTGATCCTACTGGCGCCCATATCGCTTTATGGGAATCTTCTGGCCAAATGTGATCAATAAACGGTTATAATTTATTGCTTTAAATCAAAATAATTCAGTTCGATATAAGCAAAACCTCCGATTTTGGTTATATCGAACGTTCAGTAGTGATTCCCTATATCCTTTAAATGATGAAGCATTTTGGTCTTATAGTGAACCGTCGTCTTTAAAAAGGGTTAAAATGAATATCTTGATCGCCATTAGTTTTTGCTGGTTTGTTTGGAGCAGTCGCTAAGATTTTCTCTAATCCCCCATGTCGCTTAACAATGGTTCCTAATCGGCCATCCAAAAGGGCATTTCTCTCTGATGAGCTTAATCTGCATTGTTCATGACACTGCGGGTCAAGGATTTTATGGAGTTTGCCAGCAGCACAGAGTTTGATTTCACGAGCTTTGCTATTGAAATGATCAGTTCCCAGAATTAAATCCTGGATAAAATAAACCACTGCCATGAGTCCTAAAAAATTATAATGATAACCCCATTCATTTCTTCTTTCGCTCATGTATTGGGTTAACTCATTCAGAATAGGGTGAGGGGTGTTTATTTTCTCTTGACTTGGAGGAAAAAAACTGTTTTGTGGTAAGGGTATGTGTTGATCTGATTGTTCCTTTTTTTTGCGAGAATTCAATTCGTTTTTAATAAATGATTCTGTTTTCGGGCATGGTGAGTAACCTTGATATGCAATTTGTTCAAAAATTCTATTACATGTTTCATAAAGTTTTTTATAATTGTGTTGAGTGTCTTCCTCGTTTGAGCTTAAGTATTTAGAAGCAGCTCGAAATAATGTTAAGCTGGAGATGTATTTAAGGTCATCTGGAGAACCGCCCATCAGATGATATAATGGAATGGTTTTTAATTTTTTTTCAGTAAGTTGGAGTAAATTATAGTAACGATTGAAAAGTACAGGGTCTTTTAAATAATCACAAGCTTCATTTAAATCTGCAATTCCATATAGCTTAGACGAATTGCTTCTGCCGAGACTTTTTAGTTGAGGGAAAATATACCAAATCCAATGACTTTTTTTTCCCCCATTTTCTATTTCATCAAATGCTTTTTGATAACCCTCTGTTTTGTCTTCTTGAGCTTGGTGAAAATGTTGAAATTTTTTATTCTTGGGCATAAATTCAGTCTCTTAATTAGTTTTAATCGTGATTATTGAATGATAGCTTACCCATTCTTTATTTAGCGCCTGCGGCTTATTCTCAGTATTCCTGAATTCTGAGCAAATACAATAATAGTTCATTATTAAACTAATTATAGTTGACAATTGCTTCATATCGCCTATGTACCCCTAAAATTGGTTTGTGATATTATTTTTTATCAGCTGTAATAGTTAGTTCATAGCGCATGACAATTGCAATTCTGCAGCGGATAGAGTGTCTTGATCGACAGCTTTTATCTTTGGTAAGGGAGTTGCTTTTGTGAACTGAGACGTGGTTTCCAATTTCGAGGCAACATCGATTGTTAGGGAAGAGCCATTAGATACCTCATTCGTGTTGGCTGATAATAAATCTTTCATATATTTGGCATGGCTGGAGTCGGCTAAATTAGAGCCTAATTGTTGATCGTAAATATTTAGCGCTTCATCTAAAATATTTTCTTCGTGCAAGGCTGTCATCTGAGCTTTTAATTGAGACTCTTCCATTCCTGCGATTTCCTCAGCTGTCCATTTCATTAAACCAATAACGGCCAAGAGAGCTCCAAATCCTGTTATAATAGGTATCATAATCGGGGGAGCAGTAACGGCCCCGATTACTGTAAGTAATGCTAATACTGAAAATAAAGTTCCTGCTCCTGCGATAGCAAAGGTACTATAGCTTATGGCAATATCAGCATTAGCTTTCAAATTATCTTTTTCTATTTTATCAAGAGAGGGCGTGATTTTTTCTATATTGGTATCTGTTTTGGTTATTTCCTTTTGTAAAGATTTAATTTCCTCCGAGAGTAGCTTTTTTTCTTTGCCATCAGCAGTGATCGAATTAAACAAAGAAATTTTATCGACAAGTTTTTTTAGTTGCTTTTTGCGTTCTTTATAGAGTTGGTTAAGTTTAGATACGGTATTATTCTCGTTTTGTCCTGTAGTGATGCCTTTTTTCTTAAGTACGGTATGGATGAATTGTAATTCCTCATTCAACTGATCTTTCTTGGCGTGAGTTAGAGTAGTTTTTTCAAGTTCATGTTCGAGCTCAATGGCGCGAATCTCAAATAAATTATTATATTGAATCCCATCAGGCTCTATGCGGTTAGCCACCAATTCTGTAAATTCCTTTTTTATTTTGTAGGAATTGGCTAATCGATATTTTTCAGCATTTTTCCAAAAAAATTTATGCCTTCGACAATTGTTATTACAGAAGCGACTATTGTCCCAATAATTGCAGCTGCTACGGTACCAAGAGTTAGAGCGATAACAGAAAGAGTGACTAAAGTAGCTATTAAAAGAGAGGATATTATTTTTTCAGTAACAGATTTTTCAGGATCACTTATAATCGAGATCGATTTGGCAAGAACAGCTAAAAATTGAAGTACTCCACCAATAATTGGGATTCCTCGATATGAGGATAGGAGTGCAGAAAGTATATTAAAAAATTTGCTAATTCCTATTGTTATTGATGTGGCGGTAGAGATTCCTTCCTGAATTTTTTCCTTTAGTGTTTTAACGGGCAAGGTTTGAGCTTGAATTTTCTTTTTAAGTTGTAACATCTTGTTGGATAATATCGGTGAATCCTCACAATTATTGGCCATAAAAAGATCCTTGAATCTATTAAAACAACTATATGGATAATTTCGATCCACTATTTTACCCGGTAAATTTACTTTATGGAAGATTGATGATTAAAATTTATACATGATTTTGATGAGCAAATGTGTATCGGTATCTATACTAAATAATTCACAACAGTGTTTTAAAATAAACAGTGTATTTAGTCTGCCAGTGTGAGGAATGTGCTTGGCATGGAGTAATAGAAAAAGAGATAACTTTTTTACCCTCTAGATAATTATTTTGACTAAATAATAACCCAAATTCAGCACTACTCTCTATTAGGGGAGACAGCAGGAAGTCTGATTTTGCCATATTGGAAATGAGCCTGTATTGTTTAGAGCTGCCATTTTTAAGCTCGAAATTAGCTTGGAGTTGATCTGGTTTAAAGAGTGCTGTTGCTAACAATCCCCAAATAGTTGGTTGAATATCTATTTCAACAAAGAGCGGCTTGTTCGTATCGGGGATTTTAACCTGCTCTCCCAATGTGTGGGTTTCAATTCCTAATAACTTTAAAAGAACGGCCGATTTATTTCCTGATTTTTTTCTTAAGAATAAAAAATCTTTTTCCCAGTGTACTGGTTGGTAATGGTTAATTAGTGCAATCCAACTTTTCCCATCCTCCATAGAGGGGATTCTATTGTCAATCGGTTCCACTTTAAAAATGATGTTGTCAGGTTTATTAGTACTCAGCAGGTAACTCCGATTTCTTTCTGCCATCTCGGGAGTAAACACAGAATAACTCTGAAATACTGGTCTTGGTGACCATTTCATGCCAGAGGCAATTAATGAGGTTTGATTGTAAGAATAGATATCAGTGGTTCCAGGTAGTTCTGGGAAGGCGTCTCGTTCTTTTAAGTAGTTCATGGTTAATGCAAAATTTTCTTGTAACCAGTTTTTATTTTGAATTCTGTTTTTAAGGCCATAGTAGGCTGCGGTATAAGTGGACATGAAATTGTCTTGCAGTGAAATTTTAGTATAGTGTCCGTTAATATAGCTTGCTGTATATATTGATAGAACCAGTAAGGGTAGTATCATCTTGGAGGAATATAAATACGGCAATAAAATAGAAGCGATCAAAATGGATGTGCCTGCAATAAAGGCATGGCCAAAATGTCTTGTAAAACCAGTTTTATAAGACAAGAAAAGAAAAATAAAGAAAATACAAAATAGAAATACTTTAGAAAGAGAAGAAAACTGTTTTTGTACGACTATTGATAAAAGAATAAGAGAAGCAGCAATCCAAAAGAATATTAGCTCTTTGTTGTTGCCTTCAGTTGCCATAGCTTCAGTAAAACCACAGGCTAATAAGAACGTGCTTTCTAGGTAACTGGGTAGATAAGTCACAGATTGGCCGCAAACCACCCAAAAAAACAACATGGAACACAAAGGCGAGACTAGGCAGATCAACGCCAAAATGCGTTGTTTATAGAGGCTTACAACTAAGGAGCATAAGAGGGTCGTAATAATACATAATATTAGGAGTGAGCCTTGATTAGCGGAAGAAGGCCGAGAGGGGTAAAAAGCAAAGCAAATAATAGGGATGAATAGTTATCAGCTGCTTTTTGGCTAAGCACCTCTTTATGGATGAGCAAACCAACAATTAATGGATAAGAAAAAAATAAAGAATCGCGAGCGTAAATCATACCAAAAAGAAGTATTGCTAAAGCAATGCTCCATCGCCACTTAATGTCTCGCATTAAAAGAATAATAGTTATCCAGTAGAACACGGCCAAATACAAGCTTCCGCCGATCATCATGAAATCGGTAGCAGGGTGGTATGATTTTGTATAAATGGATGAATAGGGCCTAACGTAAAAAGTATGTCTTTCCCAAAAGCCAAGCCTTGAGCAATGGCTTGATTTAACCCAACAGCCCAGGAGGCATCTAGCCCAGGAGCAGGCATTTTAGGGGAAAAAGGAACAAAGACAGCGATAACTACAATGAGCAAAACAAATTTTAACACCCAGTTTATTATGTGATGAATTATTCCTAAATTGGTATGAAATGGTGATTTCTCAATGGGTGTTTGCGTCCTGGTCATTTTTATAGGTGATATTTGGTCAATCGCTTATAGTAGCATTTCCAGCTCCAGGATTAGTAATTACTTTGCATAAAATATTTTGTATTAAAGCAGTGTGGCTTGGTCAGTTTGCCAGATGAAGGTAATCTGATTTGTACCATACCGCACTCGTCGGTTCTATAGAAAGATATTCCTAATGCGTTCATGCTGTGCAACGTTTTGGCATGTGGGAAGTGAAAGCGATTATCAAATCCTAATGAAGCAACAGCGTAAAGTGGGTTTACTTCAAGCAAAAATCGGTAAGAAGAAGAGGTATTGCTGCCATGATGAGGAACAATTAAAACTTCAGAGGCCAGTTGGCTGCCGTAGGTTTTTATTAAATATTCTTCGGCCATCTTTTCAATATCTCCTGTTAACAAAATTTTGCCCGCAGAATTACTGGCTTGTAATACACATGAATTATTATTTTTTTTAGAGAAAGATTCCCTGATGGGTAAAAAACGGAACTCAATGCCGTCCCATTGCCATTGAGGTATAAATGGCAATTCGTTCCATGCGGGTAGTCGCGGGGCTCATTAACGATTAATTGTTTACTTCTCATTTCAGTTTCAATAGAGTTTAATCCTCCTCGGTGATCTCTATCTGGATGACTTATTACGATTTTATCAATAGTTTTGATTCCTAACGTTTTTAAAAAGGGCAATATCACCATTTTTCCTAAATCACTGCCTTGAAAATAAGAATCTCCTGTGTCGTAAAGTAAAATATGATGCTGCGTTTGTAAGGTGATAGCCAACCCTTGACCAACATCTAAAACACTAATTAATAATTCTCCTTGTCGAATTACGGGTCTGGGTGGAAATAGAGGAATGATCATCCAAAGGATGGCTAAATGTTTGAATGGTTTGACTGGTAATAAGACGACCAGTAAGAGGCTTCCCATCATAGCAAGCATCATTGCAACGGAAGTGATGGACCAGGTTATATTAACTCCTGCCAGCAGCTCAGTCCAGACTAGCCCTTGAAAGAGGAGGTCTACAAGCCAAGCTAAAGGTTTCATTAAAAGCCATGACCAATTAAATGGACTGATTATCAGTGTTATTAAGGCTAAGGGTACTATCAGGAATCCCACTAAAGGAATAGCAAATAAATTAGCAACAAAACCATTAAGTGAACCATAAGAGTACCAATAGAGAGTTAAAGGCATAAGCCCAACGAGGCAGCTTAATTGTAAAGCTATCTTCTTTTTGTATTGTTTCAGTTGCCAACGCTGATGAGTTAATAATAAACAGGCAACGGCAAGAAAGGAAAAGTAAAAACCTTGCATAAATACGGCATGAGGTTCGATGCACAAGACGGTAAACAACGCGTATCGCCATATTTGCCAGGGGGTGAAACGTTGTTTTCCAATCCAATAGATAGTGTAAAAAAAGCAGCCAATTAGGGCTCTTTGCACAGGAGGCTCGAATCCGCCAAAAAGGCATAAGGAAAAGCGGCTAATAATCCACCGATACTCGCAATGGTATTCGCTGGCAAGAATAGACAACATCGAGCGCTCTTAGACCAAATCCATCTTAGAAGCGCAAAAAAAACTCCTGAAATCAATGCGATATGCTCTCCAGATATACCAAATAAATGTATTGTTCCTGTTCTTCGAAATAAATTCCAATTTTCCTGGCTGATATGATGGGGCAAATTGAGGGTTAAGGCTTCTACAACACCGGCTGTTTCTATATTAGGCGCTAGTCTTGTCAAACGCATCCCCAGGTTTTCACGTAAAACTAACCAGTGAAATGAAGAAGAGGCGGCGTTGATTAGTCTATTTTCCCCAGAACGGATATAGCCTGTCCAATGAATATGGCGTGCTGCTAATGAGTTAACATAATTAAAACTTCCAGGATTTAAAAAGTTACGAGGCTTCTTTAATTTAACAACTAATTTCCAGCGTTGACCAGTATGCAATGGGGGTGGATTATTATACCAGTTTAATTGGATCAGGCCTTGGCAGGAATGTCATTTATTTTTTCAACTGCAAAATGCAATTGGATTTTATTTGCGCGTTGTATAGGGATAGAGGCGATTGTTCCTTCTACTCTTGCTAGGGCGATTACTTGGGTATTAGGCATACCTTTTGGAGATACCAGCCATTGGTGAATGGCAGCAATTCCGCATCCAGCAATGAAAAAAAGGATTATCGGATATCGAAGCGTTATATAAAAAAATAACGCGAGAACAAGGAACAGATAACTATTATGAGTATATATGTACAGTATTCCCATTAAAAAGCAAAAAATTTCCATTTAAAAATAAAGTTGGACTTCCATTGTTGGCAAAATGTACTAGAAACGATTTCTTTATGCAAAGAAATTTTTGAAAATAATTAAGGGTTCCAGCATTCTGTTTGAGCTGCTGAAGAGGAATCTACCGCTGTTTTTACATTGGCTTGGTTAATTGACATGCTGGCGCATTTTGTATCTTTGGCTTGAGTCCCAACTGGTGTTGCCGTTAAGGTATAAGTAGTAGCTGAAAGATTTGAAATGTTAATCGTATAATATCCTTGAGGGGAATTTTGGGGGAAAGAGGGTAAGGCACCACAAGCAGCAGCATAAGAAAAATTCTGGGAATAACAACGTTCCAAAATGATTTGATCCTGAGTTAGAGTACTATGAGCATCGGCACGGCGTGATTTTTGAATGTATTGCACGTAGGAGGGATAAGCAATTGAGACCAGAATTCCCATAATGACCAATGAAACCAAAAGTTCTACCAAGGTAAATCCTGTGGTGTTTTTATTAATAAGCATTGACATTCCCCTACTGTATTTGCCACCAACCTATTTTTCTTGGTGACGTGTTGGGTGCAATAATAGTTTTTTGCGATCCGTCAGATTGAGTGACAAGAATCACCAGATTATTATCTTTATTGGGTCCTAAAATAGTCGGTGAATTCGCATAATTGTTGGAGAGATCAATACCTACTGGATAGCTGCCATTATATTGATCGGCCACATCAAAGCCACCATCACCATTAATATCAAATCGAGCATATTGAAATGCGCCTCCATTTAAGAAATTAAGTTCCAGGAGCGTCGATGAAAATCCAAATCCGCACGAATTCAGTGGGGGCGTGTTTAAAGTTGCAATAAATGCTCCATTAATTAGTTCTGGAGTGGTTACTAATCTTTGTCCTGCAATAGGCAGATCGGCAAACCACCCCACTTTATTACTCCAATTTATGGTATTTGCCGTCGCTGTAATGATATTTGTGGATAAACCTGAAGTCGCTGAATTAACTAGAGTTAAAGTTTGCTGTTGGAGATTGTTACGAACATAGGTTGTTGAGGAGAATGGTTTATCCCAAACTCCATAAATAGTTTGAGTTTGAGTAGTGGCCAAGTCGGCTGTTGTGAGGAGCTGTCCAGTACCAAAGAGAACAAAAAGGCCTTGATTACGCGGATAATTTGGATTTAAGGTTACTAATGGGGGAGTCGTTATAGGTTGAGGTGTGCCGTTTGAGTCTCTTGCCTGAAATAATACTCGAGCGCTCCAGTTGGCAGGATCATTAGAAGAAACATCAATAGCCCAGAGATTCCCTTGCAGATCACCAGCATAGACTACTGTAATAGGATTAGCTTGTAAACCATCTTTTTGAGCCAAAGTAACTGTTGATAATCCCTGAGGCAAATTCGCATCGCAAGCTGAGGGTACCGCGGCGCAGAGATCTATTTTTCTTATTAATGCTCCAGTTTGAGGATTAACTGCATAAAATACTGAGGTATTGTTAGTGCTGTTATATCCATTGCCAAAAAAGACAGCAAAATTTAATGGGGATGAATTGGCGGCACCTATCCGCCCTATTTGTGGTTTGCTGTAAGTGAGACCTAAATCAGTATCAGTAAATTCCCACAAAACAGCATTTGCTACTAAGGATTCAGTACTCAGGTTTGTTGGATTTGTAATGTCCAAAGCATAAATACTATCACCACCCGCATTTTCTCCTCCAACTAGAATGGTATGCCATGAACCATCAGCAAACTGCACATCAGCGCTTTCTGGGGAACCATTGACGAAAAATAAATGATTTTGGTTATACAGGGTCGAGGTCAGTAGATAGAGATTATTAAAGACAGCATTGGGAATAAATGCAAAAAGTTCTGCACCAGTGGTGGCATTGAAAGCGTGGAGCATTCCATCATTTGCTCCCACATAAAGCACAGGTTGTCGATTGATGTTAGCTTTTACAAAATCAAGGTAACTCGTAGTTAAATAGGGTGCCCGGGGTGCACCGACATAGATCACTTGACTGTCAACGATATCTCCTAACACATGAGAACGATTACGGAATGTCCCCCCATTTCTTTTTTCCAATGCGGCATTCCCACGTAGATACTCCAGTCGTTGTTCTCCTAATTGATCATTAGGTTGTAGTTGTGATTTTTGGGTTGAATTGATATTAGCCCATTGGAAAGGAATACCATCTGCAGCGATAGGATCCCAAGTTGCTATTTTACGGTTTGTTGACCATCCTGTTCCTGATACTAAAGAGTCCAGTTGTGATTGTGCTGACCATATAATAGTATTGGTCGGTTCACCAGTGTCTTCATCGAGTTTTATTGCGGTCAGATTTCCTGTCCAATCCCGATATGGCGTGTCTCTGGTTATAAAATTAGCTTGATATTCCACTGTGCTGCTATCGATTCGAGTGGAGCTGATAGCTGCTGCTGAAGTTGAAAAAGAACCATCTTGAATATTGGATAAAATGCTATTCAAACTATTTACTAATGCTTCCGGATTTGTAGCAGGATAGTAGTCTTCTGAACCTCCTGCTACCGCCATGGCTTTTAGAGTAGCGGCTGCTTGGGGATTAACAGCCGGATCAACACCAGCCCCTAAACCTATGACGAAAGTAGTAACCCCATTGTTTTTTAAAGTAGTTATTTCATTAATTGCATCAGACAAAGCCCGATCATTAGTGCTGTTAAGCGAGCCGTCGGCATTGAAAGTTGCCGTAACACCATAGCCTATTGCTGCAGCACTGCCTAATGGAGGCCAAAATCTTGATTGGAGGTCTTGCGTTGGCAGACCATCTGAAATCAATATGATGTATTGTTTTTGTGGACAGTTGCCGCTGGTTGTTCCGACAGTCTTCATGAAATTCCGGGATCTGCTTAATAGTCCTGCAAGAGGAGATTGGACCGCTGCTGCTTTGATTTCGTTGGTGGACGTAGAGTTAGTTTCTGGGTTCAAGTAAGGTAAAAAGGAATTAATCGCATTTGCAACGCTTGTAGGGGTTGGATTTAATCCAACGCTTGTCATGTTCACCAGCATATTACCGGTGGCATAAGCTTGATTACTATAATAGCCAAAGCCACGTTGCACATACATAACCTGTTGTGAAAAAGGGACAAAGCCGGCATTAGTAGGGGAAGAAGAAAAATTTCCAATAGAAGGACGTGTACTGAGGTAGGAAATGTTTATATTCCCCTGGTTATAGTTGGATATAGTATAGTTAGGAGGATAAGGCTAGATGGTATTGGGCCGTTATAACTAACAAACACCCCAGGAAATCCGCCTGAAGTATAGAATACGTCATTAATAGTAGGATCATCGCTGGAATTGCTAATTTGTATATACTGACTTGAAGACACAACGGCAGCGCCGTATAGATTAGCTAGGGATGAGCAATTGCTCTGAACAGTTGATGATGCTGAGCTGTAATTATAGCAAGGGTTAATGACATATTTGTTACCTGCAATCTGGGTATTAGTGAAGATAAAATTACTACTTTGAGGTGACATATAATACACCCATGTATTATAAACTCTGATGTTGCTTGTGCTGTAGGTTCCCAATGCAAAATCTGTTGTGGGCATGTAATTTTCAATAATGGCTTTGACACCTGCTTTGGCCACATTTAATCGGCTAGGACTGTTATCAATTTTAACCCCTCCTTGCGTTACAGTATAAGGTGCTAACCCATTAGCATCTGGCCCTTGTACTGGCGGAGTGAAACCTGCGGGTACAGTATAATTTACGGGAGAACTTGAATTGTAAAGTGACGTCAATCCACTTGGTAAGGAACCTGAACCAGTCATAATTGCTCCGCTCAGATTACCGTCCATAGACTGAGAGTTTCCTATTAAAATTAATACTTGAGGATGGGTTGGACTAGCTATAATAAGTGGAATTTGGGGAATGGTTAACGGGGCGGCATATAACGATACCGAAGCACATAATAAAATCACTATGGGCACGTGCCAGTATTTTCGATGCTTGATGAATCGCCTAAATCTTAAAACGCCCATAATAATCAAATCCTATTGTTGAATTTGTATAGTACTTTGAATTAGTACTGATGTATTCCCACTGGTTCCTATTGAGCGCGCAGTGACCTGTATACATGACTTGGTGTTTTCATATTTTGTCCTGGCAAAATGACGGATGGCAGTTTTTCAAGAAAGTAACTGGCTTGTGACCTGTGTTTCCTTGAAAACTATTAATTACTGCCGAGCTGCTAGACCAGTTAATCGTTTTCCAAAGAGGCGCTGCATTCTGGTCGAATATATATAATCCATTGTTGCTCCCCAAGAAACTTTGAGGATTGTAAGTACTATTGATAATCCGATTAATTGCTTCGTTAATAGCGCCTTCCGTTTTTTCAAAACTAATTTCTGAATCGGTTGCATTAGTAGCTACTCGAGTTTGAGTAGTGTTTTGTGACACCTGAGCCAGAGCTAAAACGGTCAGCATTATCATAAGTATGAGAGTAGTTATGAGGATATAACCATTTTGTTTAGAATGAGGATTCGATCTTGGTGTGTTCATGATACAGCGTTCCTCAAGTTAATGGTTAATTCAAATACGTGTCTCAGCCTATTATCGTTCGGTACTGTTATCAGTGTATTCAAAACGTTATATTGTGTAGTAGTTAAACTTCCTGAACCCATTTGCCCTGCGATTAAAAATCCCAAGCGAACAGCATAGACTTGCGCCCAATTGGTTACAGCGTTTGCGGATACATAGCGAGTAATCACTCCATTGGCACCGATGCCATATTGAACTTTCATTATTTCCACACCGGGGACTAAGGGTTGCACGGACCAACTGTTCCCAACCAGGGAAGCACGCATCAAGGCGCTTTGTCCTCCTAGGCCTTGACCCACAAAGAATGCCGTTTGTTGAATAGGGACGAATTGGGATCCTATTTGAAAATCAACGGGGAAAGCACTGTTGGCATTCTGCAATGCACCAGTACCGGAATTGTGAGTGATTGTTGCTCCTGACGCTCCAGTAATTTGGAATACCACAGTTTTTCCACAATCAGATACTGCTCCAAACATGCCCGATGTAATAGTCATGCCAGACGTGCTTTGAACTGTAAAGGAACTGCTGCCTGGGTCGATGGTGGTTATTCCTGCTGGGTAACTGTCCGGGGTAGATCCTAAAATTACAAGGACATCACTGCCTTGTTGTACATTGCCTACAAGAGTAGAATCTAATGTAGGAGACCAGTTGCTTGCATTAGTGCTATTGGGAGGGTTACTTTGCGTTATAGTATAGCTTGCTCCGCTTCCATTATAGCCCATGATCAATGTGGGGGTTGTGCTTAATATTCCCAAAGGCCTTGGTCCTCCCGCATTTAAGTTAGAAACTCCCGTGGTAATTGAACCGCAGCCAGCGAATCCAGCGGATCTGATCATAGGAATGAGTAGATTGGTAATCGCATTTTCTATACTTTGAATCAGATCTTGGGAATTGGATGCTTTGTAAAGTTGGCTTTGAGCCAAGTATATTTGTAATACAGAATAAGTGAGTATGAGTCCTACTAATGTTGCTATCATCAATTCTACTAATGAAAATCCTTGTTGTAATCGCTTCCTGATTTTCATATTTGACTCTGCACTCTGAGTTGAACAAAATTAGCAGTCCCCGAAGGAGCGCTGCTTGCCCCTAATTCATTTTGCGCTTTACTATCGTCCCATTGCACAGTGACAGTAATCACGGTGTTTCCTGCGACACCAGAAAGAGCTGAAGTAATAGAACCACTGCCATTAGGTAATTGAGTCACCACTCTGGTAAGCCAATACCATTTATCGTATTGAGCCAGTTGCTCTTGGGTGCATGTGGAGGCATTGCATAAAACAGAAGGGGCGCTCACTGAGGTAGGATACCCATTACTGCCTATATTACTGGCATTATAGCTTCCATTAATTGCAGGTTGACGATTGGCGCGAATTCTATCAAATATGTCATATACAGCCTGTACTGCTTGCAGTTTGGCATAACTGGAGTTGTTAGCTTTGTTGCTTACCATCAGCATGCTGGCAATGCCTAACATGCCAATGGCGAGTATGACTACAGAAATTAATACTTCCAGTAGAGTCATACCTTGGTGTTTTGTTAACGTATGGAAATATATACTTCCTTTGATATTTGTCTTTCTTCGGACTTCCTGCTTTGTTGCGCGGTACAAAGGAGCTCCAATCTTAACTACCATAAAGTATCTCTCCATTAAGGGCAGTTTAACGTACCATTATTCCAAACAGCCTGCCCTGGTGTTGAGCTGGATTGAATAAAACCAGTCACTAAAACCATTGCTGATCGAGCAAAGGCTCCTCCTCGGCTATCACATATCGTGAAGTTACTTTGAGTAGTCGATAAACCGTGAGGATCAAATACAACACTGGATACATTAGAGGTTATTACAGGATCATTTACTGAAGTTTGATGGGTTTTTAAAAGGGTTGCGGTACCAGTCACAGGTTGAGTAACTACTATCCACCCTGAACTCCAATTAGTCCCACAAGACGTTGAGCCTAGTGAGCCTAAAGGGCATACAGCAACATTCAATGCTTGATCAAGTGCTACGCTGCGAGCATAGTTTAATGAGCTGACCAATGAATCAATGTTTGAAGTCAAACGGTTATTTAAAATGATTGTTCTTAGGGAAGGCATAATGAGAGTGAGAAGAATAGCGAAGACAGATAAAGTTACTAACAATTCGACCAATGTAAATGCGGCTATTATTGAAGTAGGAGGACTATTCTTGGCAATTAATTCAATATTGAGATACGGCTTATCTCTCTCATTATATATTATGCTTTTGGCATTTTTAGCTCTAGCGTGTGAAAACAACATATCTTTTTTTACGCAAAATAATAGTAAATTACTGGCGTTAGGTAGAGTGAATTTTTGTGATTCCATTCTCACCTTGTTCAAAGTTCTACCCCTATCGTTTAATTAAACCCATCTCATTGATAATTATAGTGCAGATTTGTCATATATTTATCAGATTAGTTTCGATCAAATTATTTACAATAAGGAGAGGCAAAAGGTTCTCGCCTGCATGGGGTTATCAAAATTGCCTTAGACTGACGCCCAATGAGCATTTTGACCCAATATAGGATGTTGGATAGAGCCTAATGTTGGGTCAGAATGCCCATAGGCGTCAAGGTGTTAAGTCTAAGGCATAATTGATATGTATGGCCGACATATTATTCCCTCTCCCACTTGTGGGAGAGGGCTAGGGAGAGGGTTGGAAAGTTTAATCCCAATCCATAAACGATTCTATGTTTAAACTTGCCTCTTGTTCGAGATTTTTCTTATCGGATGGACCTTTTTTAAAGATCTTATGACAATGATAATTGTCTTTAAAAGTTTTTAAGGCGTTTTCCAGGCTAACAAAAGTATAACCATTTTGTTTATACAAATTAATAATATCTGGCAAAACATAAGCATTGAGTAAATTAGCATGAATCAACAGGATTTGCGCTTGGTCCGAGTTGTGGTGATATTGCGAATGTTCTTCTGCTTTCAAAGTCTGTTGCCAGATAAAATCAAGATAAAAAGGCTTTAACTCATCCAGGTATGCTCGTCTGCCTAACTCAGGAACAGATAATAGGCGTTGGTTGAAGGCAAAGTCTTTACTATCTATAGTAATAGGAGCAACGCGATAGTTATTTTTTTCAAGGTAGCACAGTATCTTATTTTTTTTATTCCCTGTACTCATTGCCAGGTAGGGATATCGAAAGTATTTGGGTTCTGTCAATACAGGTGACAAGATAGAATCAGCTTCTTTTATCTCATGGATGTATTCTCTGGATTTGAGTTTATTTAGGTTGGCGTGAGAAAAAGTATGATTGCCTAAACCAAATCCTGCATCCCGGAATTTATGTAACATGTCCCAATTATCAGGACGTACTTCTTGG
>NZ_JNCF01000141.1 GCF_000770585.1 Legionella norrlandica
CTATTTTTTCAACCTTTTCCCTAGCCTCATGTCTTCTTTCGTCCCCGGCTAATTCCAGGTAACGTAATTTATAATAGGGGTTTTCAGGTAATATATCCGTTGCCTTTTTAAAAAATGGAAGTGCTTCTTGTTTGTTATGGTAAAAAAAGAGCACGACATCCGCCCTCAAATAATACATTTTAGCTAGTATAGGTCGTATTTCCTTTGTTTTATTTTCGGCATTGAGTGATATAAAAGTATTTAAATTAGATAGTAATTTTTCAATCCATGCTTTGTTATTTATTAAGAACTCAGCTTGTAGTTCCTTATGATCTTCGAAGGTAATAGGTACCCTGATTTTTTCAATAAGGC
>NZ_JNCF01000060.1 GCF_000770585.1 Legionella norrlandica
CCTGATTTTTTCAATAAGGCAATGTATTTTACGCAATAAAATCTCATTTTTTACCTGTTTATAATAGGCTGATTTATTAAATAAGTCATATTGATTGAGAAAATTTTGTGCTAATTCAAGTTGTTCTAAATCGGCATTCTTAATTTCTGGATGCAAGATTTTATCGATAGAAAGTAAAGTTTCTGCATAATTTATACTCACACTTAATTGTGGATTATCCTGTGGGGATATTTGAGCTACTCTTTTAGCAATTTCTAAGGTTTCTATAGCTAGTTTTTTAGCGGATTCCGTGTTTTTAGTTTCTAAGTCAGTTCTAATCTGTTGCAATTTTGCAAATAGCATTTCCTCGTAATTGTTTTTTAAAATCGTCAAATTCTCTTTATCAAATTTAAAATGACTATGTTGCTCATATAAAATGCGTGCATCTTGAAATCGTTTGTCTTTGATAGCTTCATTAAATTGAAAATTAATCCATTCTTCTTTCATAAGAATATCATGCATTGAACTATCCTGATCCAGAATGTTGGGATCCAGTTTTATCGCATGAGCTAAAATAGGAATTAAATTATTCCCTAAAATAAGTTTAGTTATAGCGAAACGGCTTTTTTCTTTTTTTGCATCTTGCAGGTAGGCTTTAGCTAATTGAGCTCTTAAATAAGGCTTGGATTGTAAATAAAATAATTGCTCTGAGCAGTTGAAATTTTCTTTGATATAACGAATCGCATTATCTTGATCTTCCAAGTTAGGGGATTGTGATAGCTCGTCAATTAAATCGATAGCAGGATCAAGCAATTTCTTCGATAAATAGAATTGAATAAACTGCTCTTTAAATTTGTTTTTAACAGAGTCAGACCAATCCAGCGCTCCCTGATACCTTCGTTGGCTAACCAGGTATTCTGCATAATATTCTGCGAATAAGCTTGATTTGAAACAGTCAATATAATCTGCTGACTCGAATTGACTGTGCAGCCCAGTAATAGTATTTGTAATCACGCTAATATTTTGCGGATCAAGGGTAGGAATCAGTTTATATAATCCTTCTCGAATAAAAGTATCGCCAAAAGGGAAAGCAAGCGACATAGTTCTTCCAGGGCCAGGGAAATAGGAAGAGTAAGTTAGAAAATAGGTTATTAATAATTGCTGGAGGGAAAAAGAATTATTGTTATTACGTGAGGAGCTTACCAATTTCATAAAGCGTTCGGATACTAGAGGCGGATTGATGCTATTAAGTTCTTTGGGATCATACCCTCTCAAATAACCATGATAGGCAATTTTTGCTAAGGTTAACTCTACTTTATTGGGTTGACAATGATTTTCAAAACCTAACCAGCCTTTAAATCTTTGAAATAAAGATTGAAGCCAACTCACTTTATATATTTGTATACCGTCAGTGTATAATTGATTTCTTGGGTGTTTTGTTAGCTCATTCCAAAATAATTGATATTCTTTTTCGTCGATGTCATAGATAATAAAATCAGGGAGATAAGCAATACCTTTATTCCTGTACTGTTCAATTAGGTGACTTCCTAGTCTTAAGCGTAGCATATTGATAATATATGAAGTAATTTAAGAGTAAGGGGGAGTATATACTCATTCTACTTGAAGACAAGGAATTTGTGTGCAAATTAACATTTTAATGCTTTTTATTGTTGCAAATTAGGAAATTATTGGTTGGCAATGTGGGCAAAATGCAGAATGTCGTCCAGCAATAACAACCGTTTCTATTGTATTATTGCATTCAAAACAAGCTAGATTTTTCCTACCATAGACTTTTAAGGAAACACTAAAATATCCTGGCTTTCCATCAAAGGAATAAAAATCGCGAAGTGTTGTTCCTCCGGCAATGATTGCTGTTTGAAGTATATTTTTAATGTGCCCGGTAAGAGAGCTCATTATTTTTTCATTAACTTTTTTAGTGGGTGTCTTTGGGTGTATTTGAGCTAGGAAAAGACTTTCTGTCGCATAAATATTACCCACACCAACAACTATTTGGCTGTCCATGATAAATGATTTGATAGATTGGGACTTATTTTGCGCCCTAGATAGCAAGTAGGCACTATTAAAATCATTGGATAGTGGTTCTGGCCCTAGATAAGCAAGGAGGGGATGTTGATATGGGGCTTCATCTATATAAAAAAACAAGCCAAATCTTCTTGGATCACAGAATCTTAGCATAAGACCATTATTCATTATCATATCTATATGATCGTGCTTCTGAGGGTTTGTTTTATACGGTACGATGCGTAAATGTCCAGACATTCCAAGATGAATCAGGATATAACCTTTATTAAGGTGAAGTAAGATATATTTCCCTCTACGTTCAATGGCTGTTATTAATTTACCAGCACATAACTCGTCTATGTTTTCTGGGATAGGTAATCTGAATTTATGATTACGGACTTTCACTGAGGAAATGACATGTCCCTCTAGATGGGGTTTGATGCCTTGTCTTGTTGTCTCAACTTCAGGTAATTCAGGCATTATTTTTTATCATCATGCTCAATAATTCTTCCTTGTTCTTTTGAGTTCGGTTTGCTAGGGAAAAAGTATTCTTTGGCTAGGGCGGCAAGCCAGAGTATTCCACCAATTATTATTCCCCATACTGCCACGTAAAAAAACATAAATAATAATGCTATGAATAACGCAATACCAATGCCAATCACTATGAATGGGACAATATTTTCAATAACTTTCTGAAGCTTATCACTCATAATTCTATCCTGAAAAATATGATTATTAAATTTATTATCGACCACATAATGAAATCATGCAATGAAATGATAAAAAATGTGTTATCATTACACATATAATTTATATTTTTGGTAAATTTTATTTATCTTCAAATTATAAATATTTTTATAAATGTGTACAATGTGGGGTTATCATGGTCTTCGGTTTTTTAAACCTGTCTTTTTGGGGATATGTGGTTGCAACGTTTATATTAACCCAAATCACTATCGCTTCTGTTACTCTTTATCTTCATAGAAATCAAACTCATCGAGCGATGACGTTGCATCCTGTTGTTAGTCATTTTTTCCGCTGTTGGTTATGGTTAACAACAGGTATGGTGACTGCTGATTGGGTTGCGATTCATCGTAAACATCATGCCTCATCTGATGTTGAAGGAGATCCTCATAGTCCTATAGTATTTGGGATTAAGAAAGTATTTTGGGAGGGGGCTGAGCTTTATAGAGAAGCACGCAAAGACAGGGAAATGATCGCTAAATATTCTCATGGTACGCCAACAGATTGGTTGGAGCGCAAAGTATACTCTCCCCATTCAGGTAAAGGTATTTTTCTGATGCTTTTACTGGATTTATTTTTATTTGGAGTCCCTGGGGTTACGATATGGGCAATTCAAATGATGTGGATTCCTGTGTTTGCTGCGGGAGTCATTAACGGTATTGGCCATTATTGGGGATATAGGAATTTTGAATGCCCTGATGCTGCAACAAATATAATTCCCTGGGGATTCTGGATTGGAGGAGAAGAGTTACATAATAATCACCATACCTTTGCTTCTTCTGCCAAATTTTCAGTGAAATGGTGGGAGTTTGATATTGGTTGGATGTATATTCGTATTCTTTCCTTTTTAGGATTGGCTAAGGTAAAAAAACTACCTCCAAAACTAGCCAGAGAAGAAGGGAAATTCCATGTTGATTTAGAAACTGTTAAGGCAGTTATCTCAAACCGCTTTCAAGTCATGTCTAATTACTACAAGAATGTTATGAGACCTATTTTAAAATACGAAAAAAATACTAGTATTGAAACCAAAGAAGATAAAAAATTATTTCATCGTGCTGGCAGGTTACTACGCCGAGAGGACAAGTTATTATCAACAAAAGCTAAATCTCGGTTGCAAAGACTATTAGAAGCCCGCGAACAGTTGAGAATAGTTTATTCTTATAAACAATCCTTACAAAATGTTTGGTTGAAAACAGCAACTACCCAAAAAGAATTGGTAGAGGCCTTGCAGCAATGGTGTCGCCAAGCAGAGGAATCTGGCCTTGAAGTATTAAGACAGTTTTCACAACAATTGAAAGGATATGTGCTTGTCTATACAAGGGAGTGACGGCAATCTGGCCAAAAAGATCAATGTTTTGATTTGCATTGAAGGTAGATGTTTTTCGAGATCGAGGCAGGCACAGAGGAAAGAAGGCTTTTTTAAAAGAGGCCAAACCGTCCATACGCTTCGTTGGTGGGCATTCATGCCCAAGCAACGTTTTAAAAAAGTGTTCTTTCCTCTGAGCTTCGAGTTTGGGTAGTGAACGACAAAAAACTATGACAATATGTTTTTTTGAGAGTAATCAGAATTGCCATGTCGCCCAATACGAAATTATTTGCTTCATTTAATAGGATTGAAGATCCAAGAACACATAATAGGGTATCTTTATTCTTTTTAATGCAATTTAAGGAAATGGGTGGCTGAATTAACCTGTTTTTCTTTTTAGCATTCTAAATCGACTGACCAAAACATAAAATACTGGTGTGAATACCAAACCAAAAAAAGTGACACCAAGCATTCCACTAAATACCGCAACACCGAGAGCTCGGCGCATTTCGGCTCCTGCTCCTGTTGCAATAACCAATGGAAAAACTCCAAGAATAAAAGCAAAAGAAGTCATTAGGATTGGGCGCAAACGAAGTTTGGCTGCTTGAATAGCAGCTTTCCAACGATTGTATCCCCTACTTTCAAGTTGACGAGCAAACTCAACAATCAGAATAGCATTTTTCGAAGCCAAGCCAATTAATACCAGGAAACCAATTTGGGTCATGATATTATTTTCCATTCCCAAAATCTTAACTCCAAGCATGGAGGAAAACAGGCACATTGGGACAATTAAAATAACAGCTAAGGGTAATGTCCAACTTTCATACTGAGCTGCTAAGACAAGGAAAACAAAGACGACTCCAAGAGTAAAAGCAATAATTGCAGTATTACCGACCATCTTCTGTTGGTATGCTATCTCAGTCCATTCATAACCAATACCATCAGGAAGATTCTCCTGAGCCAATTTTTCCATGGTAGCTAATGCCTCATCAGAGCTATAACCAGGTGCCACATCTCCTTGTAGATCAATGGCGGGATAAAGATTGAATCGGGGCATCCGAGAAGGACCAACAGTATTTTCTATTTGTGCAATCGAGCCAATAGGCACCATATCCCCGCTATTACTCCTAACTTTAATTCGCAAAATGTCGTCTTCCGTATGGCGATACTCAGCATCAGCCTGGGCAATAACACGGAAGGTGCGGCCAAGATAATTGAATTCGTTGATAAACATAGAACCAAGATAAACCTCTAAAGCCTCAATGACTTTGGCATAAGGTACGTTTAATCGCTCTGCTTTTTCTCTATCAAGCTTCAAATTGAGGCGGGGAGTAGAGTTCTCAAAAAAAGTAAAAACTGAAGTAGTAGCCTGAGCTTGATTCGCTGCATCGGTCATCGTTTCTGCAGCCTCAGTTAATATTCCGATACCTCTCCCGCCTCTGTCTTGAAGCATCATTTTAAAACCCCCAGCACTGCCTATTCCTCGAACTGGCGGAGGAGGAATAACTACAACAATAGCTTCCTTAATGGTGCTTAATTCTTGTCTTAACCGACTTAGAATTTCGTTATAATGTATCCCCTTGTCTTTCCTTTCTTCAAATGATAGAAGAGGGGTGAAAATTGCTCCTGCATTAGATGAATTGGTAAAAGTTGCACCAGAAAAACCGGTAAAACTCACTGCATGGGCAATTCCTGGAATAGCTAAAATTTTATTAACTGCTTTTTTCATTACTTTATCGGTGCGATCCAGCGAGGCGGCTGGTGGTAATTGTACAGCCACAATAAAGTAGCCCTGATCTTGTCTTGGAATAAAGCCTCTTGGCACATAAAAGAACAAGAGCCCAGTGATGCTAATCAAAATAAAATAGACAATGAGCATTACTGCTGTTTTACGAGTAAGATTAGCAACTAATTTACCGTATTGACGTGAACCTCCTTGCATTAAGCGATTAAATCCTTTTAAAAAGATATAAAATGGTTTTTTCCACGAGCTTTCCGTTTTTTCAATTCCACGGTGATAGGATCTCAGCAATAACACTGCCATTGTTGGACTGAGTGTTAAAGAAACAAAAACAGAGATAGCAGTTGCCACAGCTAGTGTGGTCCCAAATTGTTGATAAAAACGGCCAGAAATTCCTTGTAAAAAGACAGTTGGTAAAAACACAGCAATTAATACCAGTCCCATAGCGATCAATGCCGATCCAACTTCTGTCATGGTTTTTCGGGCAGCATCTCTAGAATTCATGCCGCTACGAATATTTCGCTCCATATTCTCAACCACAACAATAGCATCATCAACCACAATACCGATTGCTAAAACCAATCCAAATAATGTTAGATAATTCAATGAAAAACCAAGAGATTGCATGACAGCAAAACTACCAATCAAAGATACTGGAATAGCTATCACAGGAATGACCGAAGCTCTCCACGTTTGTAAAAAAATCAAAATTACGAACACGACCAGAGCAATGGCCTCATAAATAGTATGAAAAACTGCTTCAATGGACTGTTCAACAAATGAGGTAGGATTATAGGCGATTTGATAAGCGATTCCTGGCGGAAAGTCTTTAGCAACTGACTGCATGGTAGCAATAATTTCTTGAGCAGTAGCTAATGCATTGGTTCCAGGTCTTTGGAAAACTGGTAGCGCAACAGCAGGATATTTATCTAAATAACCTTTCGTCAAATAATTCTGTGTGCCTAACTCCACTCGACCAATATCTTTCAAACGAACTATACGTCCATTCTCTCCCGATTTGACAATAATACTTTCGAACTCTTCTTTTTTAACCAAACGTCCTGGGGTCTCAATATTGTACTCAAAACCATATTGAGTTTTCTGGGGCTGCAGATTAAGTGTGCCACTGGCAATCTGAACATTCTGAGCGCGAATTGCTTCTAAAACATCATTGGAAGTTAAGTTATAGGCATCCATTAAATCGGGATTAAGCCAAATGCGCATTGCATAGTCACTGGCTCCAAATACGCGTACGTCTCCAACCCCTTCAATGCGTCGGATTTTATCGCGGATATGTAAAATGGCATAATTACCGATATAAGTCTGATCATACTGACCGTTTGGTGAATAAAGATTAATCACTAGCATCAGGTCAGGTGAGTTTTTATTAGTGGTGATTCCCAAACGGCGAACTTCTTCTGGCAATTTAGGTTCAGCAACAGCCACTCTGTTTTGTACTAGAACTTGTGCTTGATCTAGATCGGTACCGAGTTTAAAGGTTACTGTCAGGCGCATTTGTCCATCATCAGTAGATTGGGAATCCATATAAAGCATATTTTCAACCCCATTCACTTCTTGCTCAATAGGGGTTGCAACAGTTTCAGCAACAGTTTTTGCGTTAGCACCGGGGTAAGAGGCTTGTACCTGTATAGTTGGTGGAACCACTTGAGGGTATTGTTCGACTGGTAAATTGAAATAAGACAATAGCCCGACTAGAACAATGACGATAGAAATTACTGTTGCAAATATTGGTCTGTCAAGAAAGAAATGGGCTATTTTCATGCACAAAATCCTTTTTGTGGTTCCTGAGCTTAGAACCCTTGGGGCTCTATGTCACAGCACCGAGCTATTTAACTGCCTTCTGGTTCAGTCAATTTGATTTTAACCAGTTTTACCTCCTGATTGGGCATGCGAATACGTTGAACCCCATTAATTACAACCTGTTCGTTATCTTTTAATCCACTGCGAATGATATAAAATCCACTTTTACGCAAAGGGCCTAATTCAATATAAACACGTTTGATTTTATTTTGTTTATCAACTACGTATACAAACTTGCGTGATTGATCAGTATTAATTGCTTTATCAGGAAGGAGAAGTGCCTCATATTCTCCGCTTCCTACTAGCTTTACTCGTCCAAATAGTCCGGGATAAATAATAGCGTCTGGATTAGGAACAAGTGCTCTAATTTGAATAGTACCAGTGCCCAAATCTATGATGTTATCCATAAAATCTACTATTCCTTGATGGATATAATCTTTTTCATCAGACAATTTAATCATAACTGGTGTTGGTTTTTTTTCTGAACTAGGTCTTTTTCCTGCTCGATCAAGACGAATGTATCTGAGCAAATCACTTTGGCTGGTTTCAAAATAAAAATAAATGGGATCAACAGAAACTACTCTCGTTAGTACTGTTTCATTCATCCGGATCAAATTTCCTATACTTATAAAGTCTCTACTGATTTTACCACTAATGGGCGACTTAACTTCCGTGAATTCTAAATTTAGTTTTGCTTCCTTAAGCCTAGTATCAGCAACTTGTAAATCTTGCAATCTCTGATCAATCAATTCCGCAGGAACAAATTTCTCTTTTTGCAATTTTTGCACACGTTCATATTGTGTTTTTGCTAATGCATATTGTGCCTCTGCTCTTGTTAAGGCATATTGAAATGGCCTTTGGTCGATGATAAATAATACATCTCCTTTTTTGACCATCTCGCCAGCCTTAAATTTAATGGCTTCAAGGTATCCAGTCACCCTGGCACGTATATCTACCTCCTCTATTGCCTGAAATCGCCCTGTATACTCATCCCATTCAACAATTTTCTTTTTTAATGGGAATGCCACATCCACTTCCATTAAGATTTGTCCTGAAGGTTTTGTGGCTTCTTCTCCGCAGGAAGTTAAGAGAAGAATAATTAGGAGCCTCCCCAAACGGTTAACTTTTGCAAGTACTTTAGACATTGTTGCCCCTGTCCTTAATGATTAGAGCATTATTATTCGCTCGACCTAACTTAATAAGTTTAGTTTAGCACTATCAGTGCTCAAATGTGGCATAGAACGAGAGATTTGCTATTCGTAAGATGGTTGCTAAACTATAAAGCTCAAGGGGGTTACCTTGAAGGCTTATTTCTGCTACACCAATCGCTATAGTCATAAGTGATGTTTAACAACAAGTAACGGAGTTATTTTTGTTACTTTAGTATCATACATTTGGCATTGACAAGTGAATTAAATTGCATTGTAGTAATGTTAACTAGAAACAAAAGGAGTTGTCGATGGAAAGAATGATAGCAATTGTAACTGGAGGAACAGGTGGTATTGGTTCTGCCATTAGTCAACGTTTAGCGGACAGTTATAAAGTAGTAGCATGTTACTATAAAGAGGGCCGGCACGAAGAAGCAAAAAAATGGCAAGATGAACAAAAACAAAAGGGTTATGATATTGATGTAGTTTATGGTGATATAGCCCAGTATAGTGATTGCGAAAAAATAGTCTCTCTTGTTATGGAACGTTATGGGCGAATAGATGTATTAGTGAATAATGCTGGTATCACGAAGGACTCTAGTTTAAGAAAAATGACACCTCAACAATGGCAACAGGTCTTGGATGCGAACTTGACCAGTGTCTTCAATATGACGCGCAATGTTGTTCCCGTTATGTTGGAAAGAGGCTATGGTCGCATTGTTAGTATCTCTTCTATTAATGGAAGAAAAGGACAATTTGGTCAATGTAATTATGCTTCAACAAAAGCAGCACTGTTCGGATTTACCAAAAGCCTAGCCTTGGAAGTAGCGAGTAAGGGGATTACGGTAAATACTGTCTCACCCGGTTATATTGAAACACCGATGCTTGCCGCAATGAAAGAAGAAGTATTAAATTCAATAATATCTGCCATTCCGGTTGGTCGATTAGGATATCCTAAAGAAATTGCCGATGCTGTTGCTTTTTTAATATCTCCTGATAGTGGGTTTATTACTGGGGCAAATTTAGATGTTAATGGTGGTCAGTATATGTAAGATTAAGATTTTATTCTTTATTTAATGGTCTCAGGGCGTTTCATGATTAGACATAAGAGTTGTGGATATGTTTTGAGGCTGTTAAATTGATATCTCATAAATAAGCGCTTCAATTTTAATTTATAAATTGGGGATAGAAAATAAACTAATAGAGAAATTCATGTTAAATAATAATGTACTATTAATTACTGGGGGTACTGGAGATATAGGTACGGCAGTTGTTAAGCAATTAGATTCTTCATTTAAACACGTCATAGCTTTGGATTTAATCTTAGATAATCAAGGCGAAATTTGGCTTCAAGATTTGAAAAAGCAAGGTTATAAAAATGCTTCTTTCAGACATATGGATGTAACAGATTATGATCAGTGTGCCGAGGTCATTGGATCAATTATTAAAGAATTGGGTAGTGTTGATGTATTAATTAATAATGCAGGAATTACTCGAGATGCAGTATTTACCAAAATGACTAAAAAGCAATGGGACGAGGTTTTACGCGTTAATCTCGATGGAATGTTTAATGTGACTAAACAAGTTGTTGAGTGTATGAAAGCCCAGGAATCAGGGCGGATAATTAATGTATCCTCAGTTAATGCGCAAAAAGGACAATTCTCTCAAGCAAATTATGCTGCTTCAAAAGCCGGAGTTTATGGTTTTACCAAAAGTCTTGCTCAGGAGTTAATGATTAAAAATATTACAGTAAATAGTATTTCTCCTGGTTATGTTAATACTCGTTTAATGAAAGGGATTAGACCAGATATTTTAGAAGAGATTATCAATTTAATACCGGCAAAAAGATTGGCAGAACCACAAGAAATTGCTTGGGTAATAGAATTTTTAATTAGTGAAAAAAGTCGCTATATTACTGGAGCAAATCTTAGTGTGAATGGTGGCTTGCATATGTATTAATTTATGAAGATTTAATAATCTCGCCTCTTAGTTTGTAATTAAGTTAATATCTGAGAAAATTATGACCCGCCTAATAAAAAAATATAAAAATCGAAGACTTTATGATACCGAAATCAGTCAATATATTACTGTAGAGCAACTGCAAAAATATGTGCTGGATGGTATCGATTTTAAAATTGAGGATTCGGAAACAGGAAAAGATTTGACTAATTTAGTACTATTGCAAATCATTGTCGAAATGGAAGCCGGCCCGACACAATTTTTGTCCTCCGAAATTCTACGTCAAATCATCGCATTAGCCAATCATCCTATGCACGTTTCATTGAAGGCAATGATGGAACAAATGTTTCATGTCATGGACAAGCCATTGCAAAATAACCCTTATCAACAAGCTACTGAAGCTTGGAGTAAGCAAATGCAGAAGATGGCGGAGCACTGGCAAAAAATGTTTAAAGTTTAAGAAAACGATATTGTTCCACACCCAAGTTGAAATAATGCCAACCTGTCCTCAGGTACCCACTAAACAATTTTATAGGCGTGCCATATGTTTGCTGCATTGCAAGATAAAACCATATAATATATTGACAAATAATAAAAATAAGGTCTATTATTATATTGTGCAATGCAACATACTGGAGAATATTATGACTCAATACAATTTTGAAAGATGGAGTGAAATGGCTAAAAAAATTCAAGAGCCTTTTCAAGCTATAGCTGAACTGAATGTTAAGACCTTACAAGGTCTAAGCTATTTAAAACCAGATGAATTAGCTCAAGTCAAAAAGCCAGAAGAAGTCTGGGAAAAGCAAATTAATCTGGCTGTTGAAAATGGCCATAAGGCTTTGGATTACATGCAAAAATCTTTTCAAATCATTGAAAAGGCGATGTTAGGTTTTGTGCAAGAAACTAAAAAAGCGACTAGTGAAGCAAAGAAATAATAATGTGATAAGGAGGTTTATTGGAATCCAATAAGCCTTCTTTATTCGTCAACACACCCTATTTATTGGATATCAAAATAATTTACACCCGTTTGATGTGGGCTTTGTTGGTAGTACCACTTGAATATTAATCCCTTTTATGGTCGGACTACTGCGAGCTTTATCCAGATAATCAATTAATGGCACGTCGATCACTTTGCCGTATTGAGAAGAAGCTTGTCTAAAATACAGCTTGTCATTAATCCAAATAGCAAAACCCAAATGGGAGATATTCAAAGCTGTTCCTATTTCTTTACGTAAGTCCCAATTAGGCCTAACAATTTCTATTATGGCGCCATTAGGAATTTGGGAAAATAAATAAAAATTGGGTGTATTTTCTGAGAATAGGGCAGAGAAAGGAATATAAGGACTTCAGAGTCAGTAATTTCTAATTTTTTCCCTTTAGCCTTTAATTCGATTAAGCGTTTTTTTTGCTCAATTTTATCTTCTTGTTGTAATCTGATGGTGTCCAGTGTTTTATATTCATACCAACCTGGCTTATTAATCAATGCTTTGGCTAAAAGAGCAACTGATTGCTTTCGTTCATCTTGGATGGATAAGGTAATGTCTTTGAGTAACCCTCTTTGCTGGTTGTAGTTATTCCAATCAACAGAAGTAAAATGATTTCTGTTCAAATAGGATCTCTTACCGTTTTTATAACGAGTATGCTTTAAACATTCTTGAAATGATTCTAGGGAATTGGATAGGGCTAAAGACAGTACGGTATTGACATAAGTATCACAATCGAACCCATCCACTCTATATCTTGGAAATTGATCATATCGAGCAATAGGCCCTTCGCCTAAAGAGCCAAGTATGTATTTTGCTCCTTTAAAATACGCACTAATCTGGTTTATTCTCTCTGCCATTGAGGTGTTCGGCGTGGTATTAAGTATATGATATAGTTTCTTAATTGAGGTATCGGCCTGCTCCTCAATTGTAATCGAATTGCTAGCAATAGGATTAGAGAGAGCCGGTTTGGCCAACCCTGTATCAGCTTTTTCCTCAATGGTGGTTGAGTTACTACCATAACTGTAAATGCTGGTAATAGAAAAAGCGAAATATAATAAGCTTCTAAAGGTAGCGTATTTCATAAGCCCTAATTTGTATTTTAAATCTGTTTTTGGTTATATACCCATTTAGGTAAAATCGCTATTTTAACCTTTCTCGGAGTTTGGAGGCAAGAATGCTTAATCTAATATGGTTAGGAATGATATTGACTTCAGTAATTGTTGGGATTATTGAAGGGCGTATTGATGAGGTGGTAAAAGCAGTTACAGATTCAGCCAAACTTGGATTTGAGTTAGCACTTGGTTTAGCTGGAATAATGACCTTGTGGCTTGGAATAATGTCTATTGCCACAGAATCCGGCTTGGTTTCTATCTTGGGCAAGGCTCTAAAGCCGGTTTTAAAGCGTTTATTTCCGGAGGTACCTGTTGAGCATCCTGCAATGGGGGCAATGGTCATGAATATTGCTGCCAATATGTTAGGTCTGGCTAATGCCGCGACCCCTTTCGGATTACAAGCAATGAAAGAGCTTCAGAGCCTTAATCAACATTTAAAAATTGCTACAAATTCGATGTGCACTTTTTTAGCGATTAATACTTCAAGTGTTCAATTAATTCCAGCGACGGCCATTGCTTTTCTTGCTGCTAATGGAAGTACAAATCCTAGTATTGTAATTTTTAGTTCTTTAGTTGCTACTACGGTTTCCACCATGGTAGCTATAATTGCCGTAAAACAATTGGCTAAATTACCAAGATTTAAAATTGAAAGGACAGACAGCTTATGAATGGATTTGCTAATCATTTATCCAATTGGATGTTTTTAATTTTCATTGTTGGCATTCCTGCCTATGCTGCGATTAAAAAAGTCAATGTATTTGATGCATTCATAATTGGTGCAAAACAAGGTTTTGATATTAGTGTAAGCCTTATACCTTATTTAGTTGCTATGATGGTTGCTATTAGTATGTTAAGGGCTTCTGGGTTTTTCACTTTAATGAGCCAGTTGTTGTCTCCGGCCTTAGCTATGATAGGGATGCCGTCAGAGTTGTTACCTTTAGCTCTCATAAGACCTTTCTCTGGCAGTGCATCCACAGGGATTATGGCCGAGCTGATTCATAAATTCGGGGGCGACTCGCTCATTGCGAAAACGGCTGCAACTATGATGGGAAGTACAGAAACCACTTTTTATGTCATCGCTGTTTATTTTGGCTCTGTAGGTATTAGAAGAACTAGACATGCTATTCCTGCAGGCTTATTGGCCGATTTAGCTGGAATTATTACTTCAGTCCTTATTTGTCGTTATTTATTTACTTGATTAGTTAGGAAAAGCGCTCTGGCTACAGAATCAAGCATTAGTGGTCATTTTATCCCACATCAATTTTCTTTTTCCCTTTACTTGCTAGTTGGGCCTGTTCAAATAGCTTTAAGCGGGCTAGCAGCGTTTTCGCTTTTGCTTTGAATGCCCCTAACTCTTTTGCAGATACTGGATTTGCAGTAGGTATGCTTATCGTTGTAGGGTTTCTTGGCTGATTATTAACATGAAATTCATAATGGCAGTGAGGCCCCGTTGCCAAACCTGTCTGCCCTACATAACCAATAACTTGCCCCCGTTTTACTTTACTACCTTTTGAAAGTCCTTTCTGGAATTTGAGTAAATGGCCATAAACTGTGCTATATGTTTTATCATGTTTAATTTTAATCATATTACCATAGCCGTTATGTCTATCAATGATAGTAATAACTCCGTCTCCTGTTGCATGAATGGGTGTTCCTATTGGTGCTGCGAGGTCAATTCCTTTGTGTGCTCTTCTATAATGTAGAATGGGATGATATCTGGATATAGTAAAAGTTGAGCTTATATGGCTGAATTTTATGGGATAGCGTGAAAAGGCTTTTTTAAAGCTAGTACCTTGCGGAGTATAATAATCTTTCTCGCCTCGGGCATTGGTGTGTCTAATTGCTTGATAGGTTTTGCCTTTATTAGTATAGGTTACAGCTACGATATCACCAACACCAACCTTCTTATCCTCGATATAATAAGCGTCATAAATTATAGAAAATTGATCACCAGAGCGTATGGCTCGAGAGAAATCAATTTCTTTAGCAAAAATCGTCATCATTTGACGGACTAATTTTGAGGGGATGTTAAATCGTTGTGCTGTTGTGTATAAAGAGCCTTGTACGGTTGCTGTAATATACTGGTTTTGAGTAGTTGTTTTTTTAGAGTCAATCTTAGTTTTGTATGCCTTACCAACTCTATATACTGTTAATGTTTGGACGTAATTTATTGGAATAATTAATTTTTCCAACTTATTATTTCTAATCAAAAATTGTAATTTTTGATTAGGCTTAATTCTAGTGAGAAGTTTGGCATGTGGATTATTGTATATGACCGCATTTAAATTTTGTGCGCTTAATCCAAGTCTATGAAAAATGGTTGCCATTGAATCCCCTGAATGAGGATTGACTATTTGCCATTCATTGTCTTTTTTCGCTATTTCTTTATTAGTATCTTTAGTAGTATCTTCAGATTCCGAAGATTTTGTTACAGATTTCGCTTCATGTTTCCCTTGGGGAATTTCGACTGGAAGTTCAGAATAAGTTTCGGAATCAGTGTCTTCAGTAATGTCGCTATATGAGCTTTCTGTTGATTGGGGCAATGAAACATATAGATCAGCATAATTTTCTCTTTTGGAATGTGAAAAATTTTTCACTAACAAATACGGAAGTGAAAAGGCAAATACTAACGCAAAGATCGTTAGTAGCTTTGATGGGTTGCCAGATTTTCTTTTTGGGATATTTGGTCTTTTATCCATTTTTTGCCTACATTGCTGTCATCCGAAAATGCTGCTATTTTAAATTTCAATTAATGTATCACAGTCATTATTTCGAAGTGACCGCTACCTTTAAGTCGATTAATCGACTTTTTATTAGATATTTTGTTATATTTTTCTCAACCTAGTGTAATAAATTATCTAAAAAGTTCTTTTGGTATAGCAGGAAATTGCTAACCGGGCTAAGATACTCGCTGTGAGAAGATAGGTCAATCATTTATATAGGTTTTAATAACATGATAGTTGAAGATCCAGTTTGTTCTGAATTAATGCGAGGTTGTGAAGAAATTCTTCCCATACCTGAGTTGGAAAAGAAATTACAAAAAGGTATCCCATTGAAAATAAAAGCAGGATTTGATCCAACTGCTCCTGATCTCCATCTGGGACATACTGTATTATTAAATAAATTAAGGCAGTTTCAACAATTTGGCCATGAGGTTATTTTTTTAATTGGTGATTTCACAGCAATGATTGGCGATCCTACTGGAAAAAATGTGACACGGATGCCATTGAGCGAGGAAACGGTTCTTGAAAATGCTAAAACCTATCAACATCAAGTATTTAAAATTTTAGATCCTGATAAGACTACGGTAGTTTTTAACTCCCAATGGCTTAACAAATTTACTGCCGTTGATTTAATACGGTTAGCTGCCACTCATACTGTAGCACGAATGTTAGAACGGGATGATTTTAATAAGCGCTATATCACAGGGCAGCCTATTGCTATCCATGAATTTCTATACCCATTATTACAAGGTTATGATTCAGTAGCATTGAAGGTTGATGTTGAACTTGGCGGTACAGATCAAAAATTTAATTTATTAATGGGTAGAGAGTTACAAAAGCATTATGGTTTTGAACCACAAGTTATAATGATGACGCCTTTAATTGAGGGATTGGATGGTGTTAAAAAAATGTCCAAATCCCTTAATAACTATATTGGTATCACAGAACCAGCTGATCAAATGTTTGGTAAGATTATGTCAATTTCAGATGAATTGATGTGGCGATACATTGATTTACTAAGTTTCAAAACTGGCGAGCAGGTACAACAATTAAAAAAAACAGTGACTGAAGGAGCAAATCCCAGGGATGTTAAAATAGATTTTGCTAAAGAAATTGTAGCTCGGTTTCATAATCAAGATCAGGCCGAATTGGCACATAAGAATTTTATTGAACGATTTCAAAAAGGAATGATTCCTGAAGATTTAGAAGAAATATCATTTGCGATTTCTGAGCCTATTGGTTTAGCCCAATTACTAAAACAACTCAACTTGACAGCCAGCACATCAGAGTCTATACGAATGGTGAAGCAAGGGGCTGTTAAAATTAATGGAGATAAAATTTCAGATCCTTCCTTAAAACTGTCTTTAGGTAATTATATTATTCAGATTGGAAAACGTAGAATTGCCAAGTTGAGCATACAACAGGCAGATTGAGATAATTTTTTAGAAAAAAAACAAAAAGTATTTGACACGATAATTGAAACGAGTAGAATACAACAGCACAGCCGACTAGGGCGGGTTCATTAAGGAAGAGAGAAAGACAAACTGTGTGGGCACTTTAAAGAATTTTGAGTGCGAGAAGTAAATAAAGAGCTAGCGAGAGCTGGCAGCTGGAATTGAACTGAAGAGTT
>NZ_JNCF01000058.1 GCF_000770585.1 Legionella norrlandica
CTAATTTTTCGGTAAGCAGCTTTGATATCTTTCTCGGAAGCATCCGGACTAACTCCCATGATTTTATAATAGTCTTTATCCATTTTTTATACCCCATTATGTAGGTCTTGTGACATTCTATTGTCTTGACCAAAAAGTTTTGATTTTTTGCGATCCGTTGTTCATCTATGCCTGTATATCTCACTTCGGTGCTCGAAAATCAAAGCATTTTCAATGCAATAGCGAAATGTCAAAAGACTTGACGCCTAAATTCACTTTACTTCCCCAGAACTGCTAAGGCATGCCTAGCCATCATTTTTTCTTCGTTTGTAGGAATAACCAATGCAGAAAAAGGGGGCAAGCATTGTATCCTGTTTAAAATATTTGTTCTGATTAGTTCTGAATTTTCACCGATTCCACCTGTGAAAACAATACCATCGACTCCACCTAAAGAAATAGCCATCATCCCGATAAATTGCGCCGTTTTAAGGCAAAAATATTCCAGCGCAAATTGTGCTTTTTTATCAGTGCTGGCTTGTAATTCTTCCACATTATTGGTTAATCCAGATAAACCCAGCAGGCCAGATTCATTGTAAAGTATTTCTTCCAATTGATGAGGTGAAAAATTCAATTCTCTTATCATGTAAATGATGGCTCCTGGATCCAGATTTCCACATCGGGTTCCCATTGGTAAGCCATCGAGTGCCGTTAAACTCATGGTGGTATCAATGCTGACGCCTTTATACATAGCGCATAAACTGGCTCCATTTCCCAAATGGGCGGCGATAATTCGACCGCGGGCCAAGTGGGGATAGTCCTTTTTGAGAACGTGAGATATCCACTCGTAGGAGAGACCATGAAACCCATAGCGTCGAACCCCTTGTTGTCTTAAATATTCTGGCAGTGCACAAGTGGTGAATAGTGGAGTATGCTGTGCATGAAAAGCAGTATCAAAGCAGGCTATTTGAGGAATATTCGGCTTGATTCGTCTAATAATTTTTATGGCAGCTAAATTATGAGGTTGATGTAAGGGGGCTAGAGAGTTAAACGTTTCTAGCTGATTTATTATTTGAGGCGTAATTAAGACGCTCTCGGTAAAGAGCTCGCCTCCATGAACAATGCGATGGGCGACGGCTTTAATTTCCCAATTTTGTTGCTGTTCACCAATCCAATCAAGAATAATTTGAAGAGCTTGTTCGTGGGAAATTTCTTCTCCCAGAGTTCTTGATATCTCCTGTTCTGTCAAGGCGGCATTGATTGCAGTAAAGGATGGTGTTCCTTCTATGTTAGCGATCTTACCATTGGCAAGAAGCTCAAGTTTTTCTGTGTTTGAGAATACCTGAAATTTAACACTGGAAGAACCTGCATTAATAATGAGTAAAGCTTCTTTCATTTGATTTTACCTGCTTTACGGGCTGCAGATATTTTAGTAGCCACAGCACAAGATAATAAACGTGTTCTTAATGAATCCGCTCGGCTGGCCAGGATAATAGGTACTCTTGCACCAAGAACAATTCCAGCAGCATCAGCATGTCCAAGAAAAGTGAGCTGTTTGGCCAGCATATTTCCTGATTCAATTTCAGGTACTAGTAAAATATCAGCATCGCCTGCTACAGGCGAAATAATGTTCTTTTCCTTTGTTGCTTGTTTATTGATTGCATTGTCAAATGCCAAGGGGCCATCCAATATGCCATCAACAATTTGACCGCGGTCTGCCATTTTACACAGAACGGCAGCATCTACTGTCGCTTGCATTTTAGGATTTACCATCTCAATTGCTGCGAGGATGGCCACTTTAGGTTTTGTGTCTTCACCGTACAAAATACGCCATAAGTTGATTGCATTCTGACAAATGTCTGCTTTATCAGCTGCGTTAGGCGCTATATTGATAGCAGCATCTGTAATTATTATTGGTTTATGATAAGTGGGTACGTCCATGACATAAGCATGACTAATGCGGTATTTGGTTCTTAAACCTGAGGTGGCGGGTACGACTGCTGACATCAGTTCGTCAGTATGGAGTGCGCCTTTCATAATGGCATCGACTTTCCCTAAAGCGGCTAATTCTACTGCCTTAAAGGCAGCTGCATTGCTGTGTTCAGTATCAATGGTTTCCCAATCGGATAAATCAATTTCAGCTTCTTGTGCTGCACATTTGATTTTTTCTATTGGACCTATTAAAACTGGAGTAATTAAACCAGCGTTCACTGAATCACGAATAGCCTCCAGTACATTGACTGTCACTGGATGGACAATTGCTGTTTTTATGGGCGATAAATCACGGCAAGCTTCGATCACTTTATTAAAGTGATCGTTATGGTGAATTTCTACCAAAGGCAAAGCCTTCCGTGGTACCTTCATTTTTTTAATGGGGGCAATGACTTTTGCAAGGCCTTTGATTACGGGGTCTCCTTTTTGATTCACACCTATACAATCAAAATAAACAATATGCTTTTTTGGAAGTTTGTTGCGTACAACGATAGTGATAGTGACATTGTCATCGACGCGAACAGGGCTTATGAATTTTATGTCTTGTTCCAGATAAATGGTTCCAGGTCCAGGGAGTGTTGTACCCAATAGAGTTGAAATCAGTGCTCCAGCCCACATTCCATGCCCAACAACCCCATGAAATACATCACTCTTGGCAAATTGAGGGTCCACATGGGCGGGGTTAACATCACCTGACATAGCAGCAAATAAATTAATATCATCTTGAGTTAATGTGCGATTTAAACTGGCCTGACGGCCTATAGTCAGTTCTTCAAATGTGACATTTTCAAGAAATTCATGATTCATTAGTTATTACCTTATTTTTGTAATACATAGGTTCCAGGAGCATCAGGTAAGTTTTTATCGAGTAACGGAGGAGCTATTAGTCTTTTAGAGGAATGTTTTACTAACCAGTCATGCCATGCAATCCACCATGAGCCCTTTTTTAATTCTGCCTTTTTTACCCAGTTTGTTGGATCAAGATAAGTTGAATCCAGTTTTCTTTCTCTTATACGGTAATATCGCCCCTCATGTCCGGGTTCACTTACTATTCCAGCGTTATGTCCTCCATTAGTCAAAACAAAGGTGATATCAGAATTAATTAGTAAATGGGTTTTGTAAACTGATTTCCAGGGGGCTACGTGATCTTTTTCCGTACTTACAACAAAAGAGGGTAATCGAATATTTTCTCCTACAACGGGTTTATCCTCCAAGGTAAACCGACCTTCTGCAAAATCATTATTAAGGAACAATCTTTCCAGATACTCGCTATGCATTTTATAGGGCATCCGGGTTGCATCCGCATTCCAGGCAAGCAAAGGTATCATACCTCTTTGGGTTCCATGCATGTAATCTTGAACCATTTTAGACCAAATCAAATCATAGGAGCGGAGCATTTGAAAAGTTCCAGACATTTGTTTTGTATCTAAGTACCCTTGTTCCCACATCATGCTTTTTAGGAAGGAAACTTCACTTTTAGTAATGAAGAGCAATAACTCTCCAGCATCGATAAAATCACCTTGGGCAGCAAGCAAAGATAGGGTTTTAAGACGGTGATCGCGATCATGAGCCATTGCGGCGGCAGTGAGCATAGCCAGGGTACCGCCAAGACAATACCCCATTAAATGAATTTTAGTGTGCGGGATCGTAGCGCTTACAGTATCTATAGCGGCCATAGCACCTAATCTATAATAATCATCCAAACCAAGATTTCTATCTTCTTTGCTTGGGTTAAGCCAAGATACGATAAACACGGTATGTCCTTGCTTTGTGAGCCAGTTAACTAAAGAGTTTTCTGGCAGAAGATCCAAGATATAATATTTCATAATCCAGGCAGGGAAAATTAAAACAGGCTCTTTGTATACTTTTTCTGTTTGCGGGGCGTATTGAATCAGTTCAATTAAATGATTTTTAAAAATGACCTTTCCTTTGGTTACAGCCACTTGTTTCCCAGGGACAAAATTTTCAACTCCCGCGGGAGGAGAGCCTGTTATTTTTTCAATAAAATCCTGAATAGCCAGTTCTGTTCCACGAATCAAATTTTGCCCATTAGAGCGTATAGTTTCTTGGAATAAATCGGGATTGGTTAAAACAAAATTGGATGGGGACAACGCATCAAGAATTTGTCTTGTGGAAAAAGTTACCGTTCTTTTTACATGAAGCGGCAAACCTGGAACTTTACTAGAGGCTTGTAAACACCAATCTTCAAATTGTAGAAATTGTTCTGCCCAAAGTCGCCAAGGATAATAACTCCAGTTGACTGTATGGAACCGTACGTCTTGTCCATCCCTGGGTTTTTCATATTTGAAAAGATTAGAAATATAATCATTAGCATGAAGCAGTGGATACCATGCTAATCTTAACATAGAGCCAGGCGATTGAAGCAGCTGAGCTAACCATGAATAATAGGCTGTACCAAGTGCTGCTGGACTCACACCAGCTGTTAGTTTTCCTAAATTGGCTTGATAAAATTTATCAATAAACCTAAAAATAGGATCCGATTGCTCAGGAGTAAGTTTTAGCTCTATTGGATTGGCATACCCTTCTTCCGTGGATTCAGGTATTAGATTTTTCTTAGAACTCTTTTCATTGGTTTCTTTCATACCTTACTTCCTGTAGGTGTCTGATTTATAAAAAATAGTATAGCAATATTCAAGAAACTGGAAATGTTAGTTTATGTATTTTGCTCTGGAGCTAATCACCTTATTATAGAAAAAAGAGGAGTTGTGTTATCATCGGATTTTTTGATATTTTGTATCAATAAATCCACTCTATCTTCTTGGAGATTGTGATGCTAAAGTACTTACTAAGTGCCCTTATTTCTGTATTTCTTGTTTTAGTATCGGGTTGTCAGACCCATACTACGGCTGGCAGTGGCCTATTTAGTCCAACGTATCCTTCAGGAATGACTTTGGCGCAGTCTGTGCAAGAGGCACTAATACAAAGTAATGATCCGGTAATTGCTCAAGTTCGTGTTGAAACAAATCAAAATACAGTAATATTAAGCGGTTATGTTAAAAAAATTCGCCAAAGTGACATAGCCGAGCAAATTGCCCGGAATGTTCAAGGTGTTCAGATGGTTCAGAACAACATCATTGTTCGTCCATAAATGTTTCTATAATCTGAAATGCCTGTTTGCATCGATTCTTCTTTCCCTTAATCTCCCCTCTAGGTGAAGGAGTAAGGTAAGTTGATGAAACAGGCTATATCATTATTATCATTCTTTCTTTTCTTTTTTGCCGCAACAAGAACAGCAACTAAAGCAGTTATAAAGCCAAGCTATAAGAAAACCTGATATAAAGCCGTCAATAAAACCAATGATACCTCCAATTACACTGCCTATTATAGAAGGTTCATAGCCAAGATATAAAGTAGCAACGGCTTCAACAAAGGGTCTGCCATAGGCAAAGAAATACGCTATTATTCCCATTATCAATAAAGATAAGCCCCAAAGAACTCCTAATGAAAGACCTAATCCGACAGGGCTAATTTTGCACCCACTCATGGCAATCTCCTTATTTGAATTATATGTATAATTATACATCAATTTGTTTGAATTAATTTATTATTAATAATTCTTAATGGATTAAAAGGGCTACACATGAAATTATGTAAATTTTTTGATAATAATTTGAGCTATCTAGATAAAAGATACCTTATACTTTGATTGTATATGTTGAGCTATTTAAAAATAATTTGTAAAGACATCCGATTATTCGTTAGATTAACTGAATGGCACACAAGTAAGAGAATATTATGAAATTGTCCTTTTTAGGTGCAACTGGAACGGTTACTGGTTCTAAATATCTAGTGGAGTCGAGCAATAAAAAGATTCTGGTAGATTGTGGACTTTTTCAAGGGTTAAAGGAATTAAGATTGAGGAATTGGTCACCTTTACCTATATCCCCGGCTTCAATAGATGCTGTTGTTTTAACTCATGCTCATATTGACCACAGTGGGTATTTGCCATTGCTGGTGAAACAGGGCTTTAAGGGAAAGATCTATGCAACAGCAGCGACAATAGACTTATGTTCTATTTTGCTGCCAGATAGCGGTTTTTTACATGAGGAAGATGCAAAAAGAGCCAATAAATATGGGTATAGTAAACATCATCCCGCTTTGCCTTTATATACCCAGGAGGACGCTAACAATTCTTTAAAACAATTTGAATCAGTAGAATACGATACCCCATATTTATTAATGGATGATTTCGAGATCAGCTGGCATAGGGCAGGACATATATTAGGATCATCATTTATTCAGTTCCAATCAAAGCAAATGAAAATATTATTTAGCGGAGATATTGGACGGTTAAAAGACCCAGTAATGAAACCATCTGAAATAATGAAATCTACTGATTATTTAATTATTGAATCAACCTATGGTAATCGTTTGCATGAAAAAACAGATCCTTTGGAATTTATAGCGAGGGTGGTGAATACCACCTTTAAACGAGGAGGAACTTTATTAATCCCTGCATTCGCAGTAGGTAGGGCGCAAACCATGTTGTATTACCTCTACGTTTTAAAACAAAAAAAATTAATTCCTGATATCCCCGTTTATCTTGATAGTCCTATGGCCATTGACGCGACAGAGCTGCTATTAAAATATTCCGACGATCACCGTTTGAGCAAGGAAGAATGTCAGGCTGTTTGTGGTGTAGCCACTTATGTTCATACGCCTGATGAATCAATGGTTATTGACTGGGAGCATGAACCTAAAATCATTATTTCAGCAAGTGGTATGATGACGGGGGGCAGAATTTTGCATCATTTAAAAGTGTATGCTCCCGATCCTGCAAGTACTATTCTTTTAACTGGATTTCAAGCAGCTGGCACAAGAGGGGAAAAAATGTTAAATCATGAACCGACGGTTAAAATTCATGGAGGCGATTACCCAGTTAAAGCTCAGATAGAAATGTTAAGCAATACTTCAGCTCACGCCGACTATGAGGAAATATTGACTTGGCTCAAACATTTTACAAACCCCCCAAAAGAGGTTTTCATCACACATGGTGAGCCTCAAGGAGCATTGGGATTAAAAGGTCATATTGAAGCGGAATTAGGTTGGTCCTGCAAGATACCTAACTACCTTGAGAAGATCAATTTAAGCTAGAGCAGTGATATTAACTTAGGGATTTGAAAAAAAATTGTCCCCATGGGCCAGCTTGACTTTTTTGAATATTAGTTCCTAAAATGTCATAGGCAAATTGTAGGTGTTTGCCTTATTAAACTATTTTAATTTACTTTGAAAAAGGAATTGTGATGAATAAATTAAAACTAACTGGCGCTGCCCTTGCTGTTGGAGCTGCTTCCATGTTTGCTATGGCTCCTGTTTTTGCCGATAACACCACAACAGCTACAACAGCTACAACGGTTCACTGTAAAGGTGTTAACTCTTGTAAAGGTCAAAGCACTTGTAAAACAGCTGATAATGCGTGCAAAGGCCAAAATTCTTGCAAAGGTAAAGGTATCGTTGAATTGTCTAAAGAAGATTGCGAAAAACAAGGCGGCACTGTTGTTGAATAATAGAAATCAACATCGCTTTATCTACCAGGCATGTTGAGCGTGCCTGGTTTTTATCACTTTTTAGGTCTAATATGGAAGTTTCCCGAAATAAATTCACTCAAAAATTACCTTATTTGGGCTTTGGTTTGGGGTTACGCCCCAACTATTACGAAGAAATCCTAATAAGAAAGCCTGATTTGGATTGGTTTGAAATATTAACTGAAAATTACTTAATTCCCGGAGGAAAACCTCTTTATTACCTGGAAAGAATTCGTGAGCATTATCCTGTTGTGATGCATGGCGTTTCTCTTTCGTTAGGAAGCACTGATCCTTTGGACTGGGATTACCTAAAAGAAGTAAAAGAGTTAGCCTATCGCATTGAGCCAGCTTGGATTTCTGATCATTTGTGCTGGACTGGTGTTCATGGGTTAAATATTCATGATTTGTTGCCGGTTCCCTATACTGAAGAAGCAATTAAACATATAGTATCCCGTATTCATCAGATACAAGATTTTTTAAACCGCCCTCTTTTGATTGAAAATGTATCGAGTTATCTTACTTATAAACAATCGGAAATGTCGGAATGGGATTTTATTCTGGAGATAGTAAAACAGTCTGATTGTTATTTATTGTTGGATGTGAACAATGTTTATGTGAGTTCCTTTAATCATGACTTTAATCCAATGGACTATATCAATTCTATGCCAGCTGGCAGAGTTGCGCAAATCCATTTGGCAGGCCACACCAATCATGGTAACTACATCATAGATACTCATGATGCCCCTATCATTGAGCCAGTTTGGACTCTTTATGAGGAGACGATACAAAGGCTCGGCCCAGTGTCTACTATGATTGAGCGTGACGACAACATGCCAGAGTTTGATGAACTTTTAGCAGAAGTGAATCATGCAAGACATCTTGCTACGCAAGCATTGAAAGAAAGGGTGGCAGTATGAGCACTCTCTTAACTCTGCAAAAACAATTTCAGGAATTTATATACTCAGGGCAATCTAGTATTAAAGAATCTATTGTCCAAACGGAGTTGGTTCCCTCTGAAACTCGTTTGGGCATTTATAAAGACAGTTATCGATTGAGATTGATTGAATGTTTGGCTGCAAATTATCCGACTTTACATGCTTATTTAGGGACAGAAGAATTTGAAAAATTAAGTACCGGTTATATCGCTGCCTATCCATCGTCTTATCGTTCAATCCGATGGTATGGTGATCTCTTACCTGAATTTATAAAAAATTATTATAGCAAGTCCTGTTATTATTTGTACGAGCTCGCTGAATTGGAATGGAAAATGACTTTGGCCTTCGATGCAGCCGATGATTCGGTGGTTAAAGTAGAAGATATGGCATATATTCCTCCTGAATCTTGGCCTAATATGCAGTTTGTTCTTCATCCTTCAGTACATAGGCTTAATTTTTATTGGAATGTTTTTCCATTATGGCAAACTTTAACCAATAATCAGGATATTCCAGAATTGAATGATAGTCCTATTGCTACTGCTTGGGTATTATGGCGAGGAAAGGATTATATTATCCAATATTACAGTTTATCGGAAGAAGAAGCCTGGGCTTTAGATGCCATGATCCAAGGTATGTCTTTTGGAGCTCTTTGCGAGGGATTGTGCCAATGGATTCCGGAGGAAGAAGTAGGGATGAAAGCCGCGTCTTATTTAAAAAACTGGATCCAAAATGGATTATTGTCTCAATGTAATACAAATTGCATTTAATAAATTTATCTTGATAGATTGACATAAGGATATGCCATGTTAAATCCTAGAGAGGTCCGTACCATAGAGGATGCGAAACGGATTGTAGAAGAAAGGCAACTGACTCATGTTAAGGTTGGTCTTTTTGACATCGATGGTGTGATGCTTGGTAAGTATATGAGCCGTGCCAAGTTTTTTTCAGCATTGGAACATGGCTTCGCTTTCTGTAATGTGATCTTAGGGTGGGACTCAAAAGACAAGCTTTACGACAATGTAAAATATACGGGTTGGCATACTGGCTATCCTGATGCCTCAGTTCGCATTCTCCCTTCTACCTGTCGAGAGATAGCATTTGAAGAGAATCAGCTGTTGTTTATGGCCGAATTTTCACAATCAGCCGAAGCAATTTGCCCCCGTGGAATTTTACGTCAAATCATCAATAAAGCTGCTGGTATGGGGTATGATGTTTATGCAGCATTAGAATATGAGTTTTTTGTTTTTGATGAAACTCCCGCTAGTGTTCGTGCTAAAGGGTTTCGCAATTTGAAGCCTATTACCCCTGATAATTTTGGTTATTCGATTATTCGTAATACAGTACATGCCGAGTTTTACCATCAAATTCTAGATATGGCAGAAAGGATGGATTTTCCGATTGAAGGATTACATACTGAAACAGGTCCAGGAGTGATAGAAGCAGCAATAGCAGTGGATAATGCTGAAGCAGCAGGAGATAAAGCGGCATTATTTAAAACCTTTATGAAGATTCTTGCCCAGCGTAACAATAAGATGGCAACATTTATGGCCAAGTGGTCAGAAAACTATCCCGGTCAAAGCGGGCATATCCATCTTTCTCTGAGAGAGAGGGATGGAGGCAGGTCTGCCTTTTATGACTCGGACAAACTATATAATATGAGTAAAATTCAGCGGCATTTTTTAGCTGGGCAACAAAGGCTAATGCCTGAATTGTTAGCTATGCTATCGCCAACCGTGAATAGCTACTCAAGATTAGTTCCAGGTTATTGGGCACCAACACAGGCTACTTGGGGGGTTGAAAATCGCACTACTGCTTTGCGAGTTATTCCTGGTAATGATAAGTCACAGCGTATTGAATATCGCCTGGGTTCTGCTGATGCCAACCCCTACCTGGCTTTGGCAGCAGCAATAGGATCCGGATTATATGGCATTGAGAATGAGCTGGAACCCGAGGTAGAAGTGAAAGGGAATTCTTATGACCAGAGCCATAGTCCTGAATTGTCATTACCATGTACTTTATGGGATTCCGCACAAAAATTGAGGCATTCTGCGGCTGCTCATGAATTATTTGGCAGAGATTTTGTTGAGCATTTTGCAGCTTCAAGAGAGTGGGAAGAACGAGAGTTTAGGAAACATATTACAGATTGGGAACTGGATCGGTATTTTGAAATTATTTAACCTTGAATCTTTCTTCCGATGACAAACTATCGCACAGTAAAGCGCCGTAAGTTGAGGTTAGCCTAGCTTATATGAGTAGCTTGAGGACAGTCTCTTAATGGGGGCGAGTGGGTTCGTAAGAGAGAAGCGGTGTAAAAAATTTATGGATTGGGAATGATTACTACCTTAAAAACTTATTCTCCTATTGATAATTCTCTTTATGTTAAGCGAGAATACGCGAATCAAGAAGAGATAACAAATGCTTTAAGTAAAGCACAAGCAGCAAAAAAATTATGGTCCTTATCTTCTATAGCTGAACGCCAGGAGTATTGCTTGGCGGCAGTTAACGAGATAGTCAACAATAAAGCAGTTATAGCTGAAGAAATTTGTTGGCAAATGGGTAGACCTATCCGCTACGCGCAAGGTGAAATTAACGGATTTGAAGAAAGAGCAAGATATATGATAGCAGAGGCTGAATCTTCTTTGGCTTCTATCGAATTATCTGAAAAAGAAGGATTCGTAAGGTATATCAAACGTGAGCCTTTGGGAGCTGTTTTTGTTATTGCTCCCTGGAATTACCCTTTCCTTACAGCGGTTAACACCATTATTCCTGCTCTTATGGCAGGTAATGTTGTGATTTTGAAACATTCTGCTCAAACACCTTTAGTGGCTGAGCGTTTTGATGAGGCATTCAGAAAAGCTCATCTACCTGGAGGGGTCTTTCAATATCTGCATTTGACTCATGTGGATACAGAACGAGTCATTCAATCATCAGTCATTAATGCGGTTGCTTTTACTGGCTCAGTTTTGGGTGGAGAAATGGTAGAACGAGCTGCTGCAGGACGTTTTATTAATATTGGTTTGGAATTAGGAGGGAAAGACCCTGCGTATGTCCGAGCGGATGCTGACTTGGATTATGCTGTGGAAACGGCTATAGATGGAGCGTTTTTTAATTCCGGCCAATCATGCTGTGGGATAGAAAGAATTTATGTGCATAAAGACGTCTATGAAGAATTTGTAAATAAAGCTATTAACCTAGCTAAACAATATAAATTAGGCAGACCTGATGATCCTGAAACAACGTTAGGTCCTTTGGTTCGGGCTGACTCCGCTGATTTTGTCAGGACACAAGTTAAAGAGGCAATAGCTCAAGGAGCAGTGGCACATATTAATACTCAAGATTTTGAAATGGACAGGCCAGGAACTCCTTATATGGCACCGCAAATATTAACAAATGTTAACCATCATATGCGAATTATGACAGAGGAAACCTTTGGGCCTGTCGTAGGTATTATGCCGGTTGAAAATGATGAAGAAGCAATTAAATGGATGAATGATAGTGATTATGGTTTGACTGCAACAGTGTTTACTAAGGACATCGATCAAGGGGTCGCCATTGGTGAGCAATTGCAAACGGGTACTTTCTTTATTAATCGTTGTGATTATCTGGATCCTGCTTTGGCCTGGACAGGGATAAAAAAATCAGGGAGAGGCTGTAGTTTGTCCGCTTTAGGTTATGATTATTTAACGCGTCCCAAATCGTTTCATATAAAAACTAAAATTTAAGAGCAATGGGCTTTAAAGCTGGGCGATTCTCTATGTTATTCGATACCAGTCTATCAGTCTATGCTGAATATATAAATCAGTGTAGGAAATCCCTGCACTAAGTTACAATTACTCTTTTCAGTTTAAAGGGATATCACTGATGATAAAACAATCTTTAATTGCCAATTGGAACTACCCTACTCGAATCAGAGTTGGGGCTGGGCGTGTGAATGAATTGGCCGAAGTGTGTCATGAGTTAGGGATGACTGCTCCTTTGCTGGTGACTGATCCTGGCTTGGCAGGATCTTTAATGGTTGGTCAAATTATACAGGACTGCCAATCTGATGGTTTGCAAATAGGCTTATTTTGTCAAATTAAAACAAATCCTACTGGCGAAAATGTGATGGATGGTGTCCATGCTTTCAAAGTGGGTCAACATGACGGGGTGATCGCTTTTGGGGGTGGATCTGCTTTGGACGCGGCTAAGGCCATCGCTTTAATGGTAGGGCAAGAACGATCATTATGGGATTTTGAAGACGTAGGCGATAATTGGACCAGGGTGAATGTTTCCACTATGGCTTCCGTTATTGCCATTCCAACCACAGCAGGAACTGGTTCTGAAGTGGGGCGTGCTTCGGTGATTACTGATACCCAAAAACAAGTTAAAAAAATTATTTTCCATCCTAATATGTTACCGCGAATGGTCATTTTGGATCCTGAATTAACAATTGGGCTTCCTGCGTCTCTTACTGCAGCTACTGGGATGGATGCTCTTTCGCATTGCCTGGAAGCTTTTTGTGCTACTTATTATCATCCTATGGCAGAAAGTATTGCTTTAGAAGGAATGAGATTAATCAAAGATAACTTAATAAAAGCTTATAAGGACGGTAGTGATTTGGAAGCCAGAACAAATATGTTAGTAGCTTCAGCAATGGGAGCCACCGCTTTTCAGCGTGGTTTAGGAGGTATGCATGCTTTAGCTCATCCACTAGGTGCTATATATGATGTTCATCATGGTCGCCTTAATGCTATTTTGATGCCTTATGTTTTGTCAGCTAATCGCAGCGAAATTGAGAGTAAAATTGAGCGTTTAGCTAATTATTTATCAATACCCAATGGATTTGATGGCTTTGGGGATTGGATAGAGCAAATGAGGTTGGAATTAGGAATTGAAAATACCCTAAATCAATTAGGTATCGATCACTCTCAGATAGATAGGCTTGCAAAAATGGCTACTGAGGATGCTGCAGCAGTATCCAACCCCATTCTTTTTACTCAGGATCAATATAAAAATATTTTGAGGAAAGCTATCGGTGAGTAATAATTTGAACGAGAGTGAAACTATATAAAATAGCAACTAGTTAATTCAAAATAATCCAGCTCGATACAACCAAAGCCTCAGGTTTGGCTTGTATCGAACTGAAGTTAATGCAGGTGAGTTAAATGAATCTTGGTATTTTGCTTTGTGATAAAGTGAGTGAGGTTTTTGTTGAGAATCATGGTCAATATCCTGTGATGTTTGCAAATCTTTTACTACCAGTTGATCCAACGCTCGAATTTACTGTATTTGATGTAGAGCATGGGGACTTGCCAACAGATATGCACGATGTAGACGCGTATTTGATCTCAGGAAGCAGGCATGGGGTCAATGATAATTTTCCTTGGATAACCCGGCTTGAAGATTTTGTTCGTACTTTGCATATTGCTCAAAAGAAATTGATTGGTATTTGTTTTGGACATCAATTAATTGCTAAAGCCTTAGGTGGAAAAGTAGTTAAATCTCCTAAAGGGTGGGGAGTAGGTATGTCACAAAATCAAATTTTTCAATTGAAAGAATGGATGAATCCTTCTCTCAACGAGTTTAATTTGTTAGTTAGTCACCAAGATCAGGTTGTTGAATTACCCAAGGGGGCAGAAATTTTAGCTGGCAGTGATTTTTGTCCAAATTATATGATGCAAATTGGCTCTTTTTTTAGTGTACAAGGACATCCTGAGTTTACTAAATCTTACTCCCGAGATTTGATGATTAGTCGTGAAGACAATGTGAGTGAAGCTGAGTTTGCGAAGGGAATCAAATCTCTTGAATTACATGGGGATGATACAATTATCGCGCAATGGATAATTAATTTTTTAAAAGGAGCGTAACAATAAGAACACGCTCATTTATTGAGTTAATAGTAACTCTCAGGTATACCATACTTATCTCCCCTCTCCATCGCGCGCGTAGGGGATAGGATTGAGGAGAAGGGGTTCGATTGAGTATATAACAATCTCAAAGTATAATATGCTAGCATCTTTTACCCAAAGACCAGAATTACTGAGGAGTAGTAATGACGAAGACAATTAAAGCTACTGGAGATGGAATTTGCCTGTTTCATGCGGAAAAAATACTGGATAATCCAGGTATTGCTCACTCAATTCCATCAACGCCTCCTAATGGTCCGTCTCATCTGCCAGTCGATGAAGAAATGGTTTCCCATGATTCAAAAGAAAAAGAAGAAGGGGTTAAAGTAAAAAATAGCAATATTTCTCCCATGAAATCAATTGTTACTGAAGATCAAAAGAAATTGGAGCATTTAAAACAAATTGTTGCGAATGCTACTCTTTCATACACAACCTATAGTGAAGGAATTTGGTTTTCGTTCTTTCATCGTCATGGTAAAACTGGACAAATTCGAGCTAACAATTTTAATGAAGCTTTTTCTAAGATATCAGATTACAACGAGGCTAAAGAAACCTTGGTTCAGTATCTGAATGATGGCAGAAATGGCAATACATATCCTCACTCTTTCAGAACGATGTTATTGTTTGAATTACAAGGAAATCATGAAAAGAAAAAGGACTTACAGTATCTTTCCAAACAGTTTACTTCTGCATTAAATATACTGGCTTCTTTTCTGGATGCTCCCTTATTTGCGAATAAATATGGGAAGTAGCGAAACAATTTACTGATTACCGTCATCAGTGATTTTATTTTTAACAGGGGAGGTTGTTTTTCTGCTAATTAATGTGATGACTGGGGGCATGAGTGAAATACCAATGACCCCGTAGATAACTAATGAGAAATTCTCTTTGATTAATGGAATAGAACCTAAAAAATACCCCAGACCTAGAAGACTACCAATCCAAAGTAAAGCACTCAGTAAATTGAATAGTGTGAAATGTAACGACTGCATAGCGCCAATTCCAGCAATAAATGGTGCGAAAGTACGGACTATAGGAATAAAGCGAGCGAATACTATTGTTTTCCCTCCATGCTTTTCATAAAAAGCATGCGTATCGTACAAATGCTTTGGATTAAGTAGCCATGAGCGTTTGACGCCAAAGATGCGGGGGCCAGCTAATCTGCCAATAATAAAATTAATTTGATTACCCAGTATGGAAGCAATGAAAAGCAGGATAAATAACAGGATGATATTAATAGGATTTCCAGGTTGTGCTGCGATGCTTCCTGCTGCAAATAGCAAGGAATCACCTGGTAAAAAAGGGGTAACAATTAGGCCCGTTTCACAAAAGATCACAGCAAATAAAGCTAGATAGGTCCAAAAGCCGTATGTTGATACAAACGCATTCAAATAAACATCAATATGGAGAAGGTAATCAATATAGTGGGCCAGATTTTGCATTCTTTTCCTTTTGTAAAGGAGAGTTAAGTCCCACAGGCCTGCCCTAAGGAACTTCATCTATTTTATATTTTAATTTTATCCTGTAAAACCATTTTTTGCTTAGATTTCAATTGAAAATAGCTCTGTACAGTACATTTTTTTAAGATCGTCATTGCAAGTAGGGCAGCGACGAATCAATCTAGAGATCTGAATTGCTTCGCTATGTTTGTAAAGGCGCGAATCTTGAAAAATCGTACCGTACAAAGTAAAAATAGAGAAATTTCCTGGCAAACTATGGGCATTGGTAATACACTTTATATAAAATTAATTCATAAGCAAAGGAAGAGTAAGAGGGGGAGTTATGAGGAAATGGAATTCGTTTCTCTTGTTATTTTTTTTATCCTTATTCGTAAACCCTGTCAATGCAGTCACCTCTTTATTGACCAATTTTGCGCAATTGGTTAAAGCAGTAGAAGGAGGTGATGATGTGAAAGCAATTATTCGTTTGGATAGATGTCAAATCACAGATCCTGCTCTCCAAGGCCAATTGGCACAAAATTTAGACGGTGCTTCCACTCGTTTTAATTTTACGGAATATTTGCATTTTAGAACTAGGATTAATGATCAATTAAGAGAGGTAGTGACTACGGTTTCAAGTAAAATATTTGAACATACACCAGGAGTATTCTTGTCTGTTTCCAGTCGTTTGAATGTTTTTGAAGACAATACTGCGACTCTGCGAGTCAATTTTTATAATCCTATTCTTGGTTCAAGTGTTTTAATTATTGACTGGCTTTGCGATATCAGCAATGGTAATGATGAAAATGGTTTGTTTTTATATAACAGCCCTTAAATGCAAATCTAAGATTAAAATCTGATCGCCGTGTGCAGCAAGCTGGATAGCCTATCACGGAACAGTGATACCTGAACATCACAGTCCCGATGTTCGCATACTTAAGCTAGTCTTGTACAAATCCGCAAGACAAGTCAAAGTTGCTATGACAGCCACATAGAGGAGATCGCCATAGGGCTGTTATTGACTAAACGCGTTATAGTGACAGAGGCGACTGGACGATTAGCGGCTGGCTTAGATTATCTAGCGACTGCTTGAGGTCACGAGTTCTCTCTTCATCAATGGCCGATAGTGCTGTCAAATCAATATACGCCTCTCTCCCCCAGGACTTCGCCAACTGCAACCACCCGCCGCGCGATATTGCAAATGAAAAACCCAGCCCAGAATCTACCGAATAAGAACCGGGAGAAAACCACAGATCATTACCAAAAATTCCCCAGTTATAAAATGTGAGCTGCCGTTTTAGGTTATTCGGATTAGATGCCTTTAGCAAAGCGTTATTCCTAACTACATTATAAAAAGAGCGTTCAGGATGACAGTATTCTTGGGCAATATGCGCAGGGACTTCCCGCTGGGCGCGCCCGACTTCTTCTATCCAGATTTTATCAAGCATTTCCCAATCAGCCCCAGACTTATTCGGTTTCTTATTATACTCCTCCTCATAATGCTGTAATGCTTTTTTTAATGGCGTGAGGTCAAAATGGGCTTCCCAGTGGTCTAGGATCTGTCCCTGTTTATCTTGG
>NZ_JNCF01000039.1 GCF_000770585.1 Legionella norrlandica
GGCAAAAAGGTCCTTTATATTTGCCTGATGAAGATAAGAAAAAACAAACATCAATAAGTTAAAGAAAGGATAAAAATGGAAATAAAATTTACCAAAATGCATGGATTAGGCAATGACTTCATTGTAATTGATGGAATCAACCAGGCTATTCGATTAAACCCTGAGCAGATTAAAATGCTCGCCAATCGTCACACTGGGATTGGCTTCGATCAATGCTTATTGATAGAAGCTAGCCAACAGGAAGGAATTGATTTCAATTATCGAATTTTTAACGCGAATGGACAAGAAGTAGGACAATGCGGTAATGGAGCACGATGCATAGCGCTTTTTGCTAAGTACTATGGTTTATCAATAAAAAATAAATTAACTGTAGCAACAAAAACTACTCTCATGGATTTAATCATTAATGAGGATAATAGCGTTAGCGTCAACATGGGGGTGCCAAAACTTGCCCCTCGTGATATCCCTCTACTTACCGACACGCAATCAGAACAATATTCGCTCAAGCTAGATAATGGCGATGCAGTTAGTCTTCATGCCATAAATGTAGGTAATCCTCATGCCGTTTTATTAGTAAATGACATAAAAACAATTCCAATAGATAGTGTAGGGCAGCAGATTAGTCTTCACCAACAATTTCCAGAACAAACTAACGTAGGATTTATGCAAGTCATTAATTCTGAAGAAATTAATTTACGCGTCTATGAAAGAGGCTGTGGTGAGACTATTGCTTGCGGCAGTGGAGCTGTTGCTGCAGCAGCAATTGGCCGCTTATTTTATAATCTTTCCAGGAAAGTCACTGTTCATTTATCAGGGGGAAATTTAACTATCGATTGGCCCGATTGCAATAATTCTATTGTACTAACCGGCCCTGCTGCCTTTGTTTATGAAGGAATATTACTTTCATAACAAAATTCACAAAATTAAAACAGCTATTGAATTTTTTCTTCAAACAGTTATTCTGAATCAATCCACTAGAGTGAAAATCCGGTTGTAAACATTCACAGCCTTATGTCAAGGAGGATCAAGTGGTTGTTTTGTGATCATTGCCTTTTGGTGGCACAAAAAAATAAAACCATTTTTACCTGACATTATAAAACTCAGCTCATGGAGCTGGCTGGAGAATTCTATGAGAAAAAATGAACTTTTAAATTTTGATTTATTAAAAATAGCCATCTTAAACAAAGATTATTTAGCCAGTATCAATAAAAACAAAGAAACTCAATATGATTTTATAAATACTCTTACTATCAACCAATTCACCTATCAACAGATACTTGAGCTGATGGCATCAGTGCAGGATACACAAGTCAAATCATTATTAATTATTTATCTATTAAGCCAAAAAGATTATTTGGACAGCTTAAAAGGAGAGTCATTTTTAGTTCAATTAGCAAAAAATGAAACACACACACCTTCTCGCCTTAATGCATTAGTACATCAATTAAATCAAAATTGTTTGACTTTAGATCATATAGAGCTTCTACAGCCCGAAGCATTAGCAACTCTACTTTGTTCTATCCCTCATTTTCACCATTTATCAGACAAGCAAGTCGAAAAAATACTACTCAAATACCCGAAACCTAATATGATTGCTTATTGGTTAAATCACTATGCCTCTAAACCTAATGCTCATTTTATCTTAGCCCATTTAATGAAATTAGTAGATGTTCATGTTGTTGAGGAACTTGGCAAGATGGATGCTTCAAAAAAGGAAACCATCATTACTAATATGCTTGAGCACCTTGAATTATTTAACCCAACACACCCTTTATTATTAAATCAAAATGAAGAAAAACGATTGATTTTTTCTATTCAACGCTATTTTTATGGCCATCATAATGAAAATTATGTTACCTACATAAACTTATTAGTTGATAAATTATTGAGCAATAATCGCCACTTTTCCGCTCACGCATTGCAGCTTCTTATTTCTTTAAATAATCTTGAAGAATTTAAGGATCTAAATAATAAAATTGCTTATCTAACTAATTACTACTTAAGGATCTCAGCACAATCTGGTGATATCAGTTTGTTTTATAATGACCTTCAAATTAATATTACAAGCATGACTCAACTGCTTCAATTATCTCCCCCACTTCCGCACAAGTCAAAAGAACAGAGCTTTTTAAGTAGTCTACTCTGCGGCATCAAAATTGGTGAAACTTCTATTGAAGTGCCAGAAAATGATATCCCTGAGCATCCTTTGATAAGCAAATTAATAAAAAATAGGCGGACAGTAAAATCTTTTGATTATTTTTTAATGCATTTTAAAGGGGAGGAGAAACAACTTTATAAAATAATTAATGATTATTTAAGTTATTACGTTCAAGAAGGAGGTACAGAGACTCATCGGCGTTCGATCTATCATTTAGTTGTGCTCATGTCTCTTAGTGACATATCAATATCTGTTAGGGAAACACTCTTTAAGGCTTTGTTAAATTATCCTGAGTTATTCGATGAACAAATCAGCTACTCTTTGTGTGTCTATGACGTTAAAAGAGTAATTAAACATTTCAGTAAACAAAAAGGAGAAAATAGCTATATTAAAATTATTGATTTATGTGATCTGGCTCTAAAAAAGTTAAATCCCAATAAGCACCAAGACATTATTAATATCGCAACAAAAACCCGAGAAGAAGCTAAGCTCGAATTAAGCTTTAGCAATACAGAAGGATTTTTTGCCCAATGGATTAAGCGATTGAAGCGATGCTGGTACTATGGTTGGACAGGATTTTTTTTACCAAAGCCCCCCACTTTTGTAGTAGCATTTGATAGTCTTGAAAAAGAAGATGTTAATGAAGAACCGCTTCTTCAGCAAAGGAAATACCTTACAGCTAATAAACCTGAAATCAATCTTTCTGCTCTACTTAAAACTATAAAATCCGACCACAATCAACAAAAACTAAACGAATTGATAGAAGCATTAAATGTATTTTCATTACAGACAAATCCCCCAAATGAATTTAAGATACGTACTAAGTTACATCACTTATTTCATGAGCTTTTACTGGAAAGCCAGAATGACCCAATACTAGATTCTTGGCTTATAAAAAACCAACAATTTTTAATTGCCAATCGTTTTCGCTTATTGGAAATGCAATTAATTAATGGCTGTCCAATTGGGGTGGAATCCTTGCTTAAGGAGTTTAATGAAGACTCCTCTCATTTTCATTCTATTAGTGATGAGTTTAATGACATCCTTCCTGAGCAAAATCCTTCTAATAGTGAATCAGCGTCATATAATAAAGCGACAGCGACAACCCTTTTAGGCACCGCAACTGAGTTTGCCACCAATTTAAAGAATACATTAGGCACTTGGGGTGGTTTTTTTACCAACAACTTAATACCATCTTTCTATCCCAAGCGCAATACCACTGCTTCACCAACTTCCCCAAGAGTTTCAGCTTAACTCCCCTTTCCGGCTGCCTGCAGCCGGTTCGCTGCAGTAAAATTTAAAAGCCTGATAGGGAAACACTCTATATTGACCTAATATGAGCAATACACCTACAATAAAAAAAATAAATTAAAATTCTGGTTAAATAATGGATGAAAGACGGCAATATTTTCGAATAAAAAATCACGGCGAAATTAAAGCCAGTTTATATGATACTTCGCTTGAAGTAGTCGAAATTTCGTCAAAAGGTGCATTAATAATTAAAAAACAAATTGACATCCCTACAGAAGGAATCATGCAATTACAAATCCATAGCTTTACAATGGAACTTAGTTATAAAGTGATTCGAATGGAAGAAGAAAAATGGGTTTTGCTTTTTAACAATGAAGAACAAATCGATAAGTTATTTACTGTTCTAAAGCGATTAAGAGACGAAAGAAAGAAAAAATGATCTTCCCCTCAAAGCTGCATATTAAATTATTTTTTAGCTTAAAAGCCCTTGGGCGCAAACAATGGTACCAGGTCAGCTCATTAGAGCTCTTGCATATAACCTGCATCTTTTGTATTGTTGCTTAGTTGCAAGCATTTCTCCAGTGCTCATTTGCTTCATGTAAACTCCGCTCCTCGAAACGTTGCGCCTCATACTGGTTATGCAAAAATTAGCTATAAAGAAAATCACCCTATATCGATTTTATTCACCTATAATCAACAGTGAGGTCCAATTAATTTTTATTTCACAAGGAGAGCAACATGAGTTGTTTCAATAAGGTGTTTATTGTGGGAGCAGCCATTGCATTATTAAGTAGTACAGCATTTTCAGCAAGCTGTCCTTCCATTGGTGGTTATCGCCTATCTTCACATAACCAAGACAATACTCGTTGCACCTATACTTCAAATGGTAAAGGTACGATTAGCATTCAAGGGCAGCGAGTAATTCACAATTGCCCAGGATTTATAGTTACAGATCCGAATTATCGTCGAGTTGGCAGTTGTCAAATGGTTTTGCGCGCAATCAATCCAATTCAGAATGGAGGTCAGCAGGGTGGAGTGTGCCAATGCACCATAGCCGCTCAATAAGATGAGAGCATTCATTGTCAATGCTAATGAATTGCAATTGCGAAACAGACAGATGCTAAATTTGTCTGACAACAGGACTACTTTCTGTAGTCCTGTCAAACAAGAACAAGACTGCCATTTTCGCACACTCCGTTCAATCCCCTCCAACTTGATTGGATCTCTATAAGTACATCTACCTCATTTGGTGATAAGGAGGATGCAGACAACCTATCTATTGTAGATAGACTTTATTTGCCACAACCCAAGATATACTCAATTTAACTAATTAAGAAAGCTTCCACCGTTTATGCATCCAATTCCACTGCTCGGGATGTTTTAAAATAATTCTTTCCAAAGCCTGATTATAGGCCAATGTATTGCGATATAGGGACTCTTGTGTTGTTTCATAATCTTTCCAAGGGATTGGCTCATGGAATTCCAAAACATGTTTACCACTTGGTAATCTATAACTTGCTGCTGGTATTACAGGAATACCCGTATGACGAGAGATTGTGGCAAGGCTTCTGTAGGTACCTGCTTTTTTTCCAAAAAACTCTACCGCTATCCCGTCCCTATTCACTAACGAAGCATGCTGATCGAGCACAAATATCACGGCATGATTTTTTTCTAAGGCAACACAAACTTGATCAAGTGAGTTTTTTTTGGGAATAACATTGAGACCAGCCTTATAGTAATTTTTGAATAAAATTCGCTCGATGAACTTAAATCGCAAAGTACGCCTGATGAAGTGAAATTGCCCTTTAAACTCCTTGAAATTTAATACACCACCAAAGGTGCGAATTCCCAATTCCCCAAATGTCCAGTAACAACTAAAACTCCTTTTTTTTGAGCAACAACTTGTAGCATTTTTTCATGACCAATGACTTCAACTCTATCGCGTAATTTTCTTTCATTTATAAACCTTAATTGCAGGGCTTCTTTTAGAGACGTAGCCAGATGTGAATAATATGATTTCATCAAATGCTTTTTTTGAGATTCACTAAGCTGATTATTATACACTTGATTAATATTTGAAAAGATTAACTGGCGCCTATAGGGTAGGAAACGATAAATAAATCGACCAGCCAAAGTAATTGGTAATGCTTCTATTTGTTGAGCTAATCTATTCACAAGGTTTTATCACCAAACAGGCATTCATGCTAGCAAACCCCCTATTGATCATCATAGCACAAGAGTTAGATTCTATAGGCTGATGCTCCCGATTAACCGATAGTCCTTCACACCCTGGCGCAATTTGTTGAAGATTGGCGATGCCTGGGGCACAGTGGGTCTCAAGGGCATAAGTAGTCAATACCGCATCCAAAATACCTGAAGCACATAGAGTATGTCCCATAGACCACTTGAATGCAGTCGCTGGAACCTTATATTGATTAAATACAGACTTAATAGCTTGAGCTTCGCTATCATCAGATTTGCTATTCCCATTTCCATGGGTGACTACCAATCCAATTTCCTCCGAATTTACTCCTGATTTTGCCAATGAGTATTCCATTAAGGCTGCCAAATGTTGGCCATCCTCCTCTATAGAAAATAACCCAGCCGCTTCACTGGCAGATAACCCACCAACTATTTCACCATAACAAGTAGCAGCACGTGCCTTAACACTAGCTTCGCTTTCCAATACCAACGCGGCTGCGCCTTCAGCAAGAATAGTACCGTCGTGTTCCTTATCGAAGGGTTTTAAGTGGCGATTACTCACTACTCCTAATTTTTCATAATAAAATAATGCTTGAGGTTCTGTACCTATATCATAGGCTACAACCACTGCACGCTCTGCCTGCCCGCTACGTATCGCATGATATGCTTCTAAAATCGCTTGTGTACCACCTACAGCATGGTTCGTGACATTATGATTTGGTCCTTTAAAACCGTAAGTGATACCAGTGTATGCGAGAACATTATTAGGTAAAATCCTTAATAACCACATGGGATGCACTTCATCAAACAATTGCTTTGCAAACTCCTGCATATTTCCCTGGGTTTTAGAAAGTAATGGTATAAAATCATATTGTTGAAAATATTTATTCCCAGGGGAGCCAACATAAACCCCTGTTTGCTCGTTAAACAACTCCATATTTGCAAGAGTATCCCTGTAAGCGATCATTTTGCTATGCTCTACTGCCTGCACTGCAGCATTGATTCCCATGACATCTTGGCGAGAAATCACTTTTATTAGTTTTTTATCGGGCAACATTTTAGCTGGTTGAAAATTTTTTATTTCCCCACCTAGTCGATGCGGCCACTGCGATAAATCCCAATAATTAATTTCATTAATTCCGGATCGTCCCTCAATAACAGCATTCCACGTTTCATCAGCAGTTGCCCCACAAGCAGTTAAAGCACCGCGACCGGTAATAAATACTTTATTAGCTTGGCTCATTTACTCGCCCCTTCAAATTCCGGATGCTTAAATAACAAGCAGCTATTGGAGCCACCAAAACCAAAAGAATTAGACAATACTACTCCTAAAGATTTTTCTCGGGCCCCCTCAATGACGTAATCTAAATCACATTCAGGATCAGGCGTCGATAGATTTGCTGTTTTAGGGATTAGTCCTTGTTCTATTGATTTCACAGACAACACAGCCTCTAGTGCACCAGCTGCAGCAATTAAATGTCCAGTTTGACTCTTGGTAGAACTGACAGGTAAATTAAGAGCTCTATCCCCGAAGACAAATTTGATGGCGTTTGTCTCGCTTAAGTCGTTCATTTTAGTTGAGGTACCATGTGCATTAATATAATCGACATCCCGCGACCGAACTCCTGCATCCAGAAGCGCTCTCTCAATAGCTTGGATAGCGCCATCGCCATTGGGGTGAGAATCTGTAATCCGATAAGAGCTTAAAGAATTCCCTTCCCCAGCTAATTCGGCATAAATTTTTGCCCCTCTTGCCTTTGCTTTACCCCATTCTTCAAGAATCAAAAAAGCAGCCCCTTCGCCTAAAACGAAACCATTTCGTGTTGCATCAAAAGGACGACTTGCTGTCTGGGGAGTATCATTATAAGTTGATAAAGCACCCAAAAGACAAAAACTCGATAGACCAAAGGGTTGATCATAGAATCAAATCCACCTGCCAGCATAAAATCAGCATCACCTCGACGAATAACTTGCATTGCCAACCTAGTGCCTGGCCACCTGAAGCACAGGCCGTATGAACTGATGAGGAATAGCCTGTAATCCCATATTGCTGAATCAATAAAGACAAGCCAGAATTTGAAGTGGTTTTGCCAAAATCAGCTAGTTTATAAAAATCCCTAGCTTGAGCATGCAGCTTTCCCCAATCAATGTCCCCATCTACTGCACAAGTTTGCTGAAAGCGCTGCAAATATTCGAACTCAGCTGTCATCATTCCACTGCCGGTTACGACACCCCAACGTGAAGAGGTCTGTTCAGTGGGTAGTATGGCTGCATCTTCAAAAGCTTGGCGCGCTGCTTCAAGTGCAAAATGTGTAAATGGCATCACAAACCGAGTATGCTTACCGGACAAAGAAACGCCTGGTGAAAAATTCTTCACTTCAGATGCAATATACGTAGGAAAAGCACTGGCATCAAATTGTTTAATTATATCTATTCCAGAATACCCAGCAATTAAATTTTTCCAGGTAGTAGGTACATCATTTCCTAAGGGTGACACAGCCCCTAAACCTGTAATTGCTACTCGTCGCTTCATAATCTCAGTTACCTTTTGGGATAAGCACTATGTCGACAACACAAACCCTCTTGCCATCAACCTCAGATTTATATGTCAATATCAATTCTTTTTCGGTTTGTTGCTTTACTTTGGCATGGCAAACAATAATGTCTCCAGGTTGGACAAACCCGCTCATTTTAATTTTACGTAATTCACTAACCTGATATGCTTTATCATACTTTGCCCTAGCAATAAATTCCTTTGCCAGGTTCAATTTACACTCTAAAAGTACTGTCAGTGGCAAAACAGGCTTATAAGGAAAATGGTCAGGAAAATAAGGAGCCGCACGTGTTATTCTTTTTTCAGCAACCAAGCTTACGCCACACTCGCACGCAAGAATCCTATCAAATTGCATAGAGAAATTAACTGGCTTGCCATTAGAAGAAATCTCTTCATTTAGAAAATCCAGACCGTAAGCGGAAATAGAAGACCAATCTCCGGGGCGATAAATTTCTGCAAACTGTCGCTTAATCTCATCTGAACTAATAAAATCAGCCATGGGCAATAAAGGCCTAGGGCCCCTTCGATAGTAAAAACAAGCTCATTATCTACCCGAGCTGTGCTATGATATTGCACTGCTTTTTCGTCAAGCGAATCGATGTAAGACTCGAGTAGCAAGGTTTCGCCAACATAAGCAGGACGGTATAGCCGTGCACTTGCTACTACTCCAGCTACAGGTCTTAAAGTAAATTCATTATGCTGCATCACATTCCATGCTGCTAACTGCCCTAATGTTTCACCAATCAAAGAAGGTATGAAACAAGACCTACCCTGTTCGTCGCATGTCAGATAAGTATCGTCTTGTGTAACATGCTTTATCCCCTTAACCCATTCACCAGGAGATAATTGCACAATGCGATCAACAAATAAAAACCTCATTAGGCTATAACTTCCGCTGTTTGCTGTTGATCTATCGCTGAAACCACTAGCTTGCAGAAGGTTTCAACTGTGAATAGCATAGGGATTTCATTAACTTTCATACTAGATTTAAATCGTGCTGCAGGTACTTCACTTAAATAATTTTTCAAAGCGTCTAAACCTGAGGCTGTTAAAACACCGCCCTTTTCAAATTCATCTTCAGCTAAATCACCACGTGCATTTTTTTCTAGTTGACCTCTTGGGATTTTAATTTTAAATTCTTTTTCTAATTGAAAAACCAAATCCAAGAAATCAATGGATTCTGCACCCAAATCCTCAATTAAACTGCTGCTTAAAGAAATTTCTTCTTCATCAACTACCAATACATCAGCAATAATTTCCCTGACTTTAGGGTAAACTTCAGCTACATTCATATTTTATCCTCAGAACTACCAAGCTCATAAAGCATAAAATTATATCACAAAAATTACTTTAATCACCTACTAACCAACCTGACTATAACCAGCATCAACATATAAGGTATGAGCGTTAATCATGGCGGCTTCCGGCAAGCAAAGTAAGTAAATAGCATTCGCTACATCTTCAGGTGTTAATGGCCTATCTGCCAAAGCATGAGCCTGGTACTCATCTAATAATTGTTCTCTGTTAGGAAAATGTTTCAAAGCATCGGTATCCACTACTCCAGCCGACACGGTATTGACAGTAATGCCATAACTGGCTAATTCAAGGCTTAGTGAGCGCACTAAAGCCTCCAATGCTGCTTTAGATGCCCCGATAAAGGCATAATTAGGAATAGCTCTTGATGCACCAAGACTAGATAATGCAATCACTCTACTGCTTTTGGGCATCAACGATAGTCCTTCAGCAACCAAATGATTTAATGCCAAGGCATTAGTTTCCAAACACCACCGCCAATGTTTAGTCGACATTTTTAAGGCCGGTTTAAGCACGCCACTCGCAGCATTACTTACCAAAAAATTTAAATGATCAAAGTGTTCCCTAAATTGAGCAAACATTTCCTTGACAGATAGATGATCAGCGACATTTGCTTGTATCGCAATGGCTTTTCTGCCTAAATCATTTATTTCGCTAACCAAGCTATTCGCTTCATCCGAACTATTATAATAAACAATGGCGACATCACAACCGGCATGAGCTAATTTTAATGCAGTTGCTTTACCTATTCCACGAGCCCCACCTGTTATCAATGCCACTTTTCCTGAAAATTTTAATGACCTCATGCGATAATCTCATGTATAAAATGGCATCAAACTACCTATAATCTGTTGTGCTGTCAATATTAATATATTTTATCTTGTTTCTACCTCTCTAACTTTGTACCATCTGCACACCATATATTTTAAATTTGTGATGAATGAAATACTCCTGGAATAAAACTGTTATACCTATTGCAGCGATATTTTCCTTTCGCCTTTTGGGATTGTTTTTACTTATACCTGTCTTTACTCTCTATGCTGGGCATCTTATTGGATCCACACCTGCATTAATTGGGCTTGCCTTGGGAAGTTATGGATTAGCACAGGGATTACTTCAAATTCCATTTGGTGTTTTATCAGACAAAATAGGTAGAAAGCCAATGATCGCGATTGGATTAGCTCTATTCGCAGTTGGAAGCCTGTTTGGAGCGATCACCAATTCAATTTACGGAATGATATTTGCCAGAACTCTACAAGGTACCGGGGCGATAGGAAGTGTATTGATTGCTCTTTTAGCAGACTTAACTCCAGATGAGCAACGCACAAAAGCAATGGCTGTAATCGGCATAACAATCGGGACCTCTTTTAGTCTAGCTATGATCATAGGACCCGCTCTAACCCATTACCAAGGATTGTCAGGAGTTTTCTATCTTACAACCTTATTAGCTGCATTAGGAATTGTACTTCTTTATCTGGTTATTCCTGATCCATTAAAAGAGCAATTCCATACTGATAGCGAGGCCAGCGTCTCTTTAATTAAAGCAGTAATTTGCGATTTTCATTTACAACGCCTCAATTTGGGAATTTTTTGCCAACATTATATTCTTACAGCTACTTTTTATGCTATGCCGATGCTCTTAAAATACCATATTGAACAAGGGCATTTAAATCAGCAATGGCATTTTTATTTGCCATTAATGTTACTATCATTTGCATTAATGGTGCCTTTTATAATTATTTCTGAAAGAAAAAAGCGTTTAAAATCTGTATTTATTATATCCATCTTACTTGTTGTCCTAGCCCAGGGCTTGTTAGTATCCACTTCTCAAAACTGGTATTATTTGTGCTTCCTTATGTTTATCTACTTTATTTCTTTTAATATATTAGAAGCAACATTACCTTCTTTAGTATCAAAACAAGCTAATCCTAAAAATAAAGGGACGGCAATGGGTATCTATTCTACCAGTCAATTTTTAGGGATTTTTTTTGGTGGTGCATTAGCTGGAATTTTATATCAATGGCATAGCCACCAAGCAATTTTTCTTATAAATATGATCGTAGCTTCTATATGGTTCATAATTTCTCTTGGAATGACACCTCATGTTTATTTTTCTACTTTAATTTTGAGTTATTCACCAACGAAACAACAACCCAATTTAATTATTAAAAAACTTCTTGATCTTAAAGGAGTGCAGGAAGTTGCCTGCTCAGAAGACGAACATGTCTTCTACATTCGAGTAGATAATGAACAATACATTACTGGAAGTGCTGAAAAAATTATCCATTAATTAGGGCTATTTCTTCAGAAATGGCTTTCACATTCCTAATGCTCATATAAACATAACTTGCATTTACTCTATCTTCTTATTAAAGCTGCTACGAAATAACTTTTAAATTAGGTATAATATCCAACTAACTTTCGCATACAGGAGACCGTTTAGATGGCAAGAGGAATAAATAAAGTCATATTAGTTGGTAACGTTGGATCAGATCCCGATATTCGCTATCTCCCTAACGGAAATGCCGTTACCACACTTTCCGTTGCTACCAGTGAAACATGGAAAGACAAAACTACTGGTGAGAAGCAAGATAGAACTGAGTGGCACCGCGTTGTCTGCTTTAATCGCTTAGGTGAGATAGCTGGTGAATACATTCGTAAAGGTTCTAAACTTTATGTTGAAGGAAGCTTAAGGACTAGAAAATGGCAGGATCAACAAGGTCAAGATAGATATACAACCGAAATCATAGCATCAGATATTCAAATGCTGGATAGCAAAGGTAGTAGTGTGACAGGTTATGAAGACATACCACAAATTCAAACATCAGCTAATTCTCAGTCAAGTTCAGCAAAACACTCACCCACACAAGCTGCACAGGATGCATTTGACGAACTGGATGATGATATCCCATTTTAATTGATTAGAACAAATGACTGTCATTGAATTTATCATTAGAATGCCTTATTTGAGATTCATTTGCATAAATAACTAGACTCAATTAACGGCATTCCGCCAAAATTTACGTTATAGATTTTGGGTGGTTATAAAATTAAAAAACCCGCATACTGCGGGTTTTTTATAAGAATATATTAATTATTCATCAGAATCACTAACAACAGGTCGGTCCAACAATTCAACTATTGCCATAGGTGCATTATCGCCGTCTCTATAACCACATTTGATAATGCGAATATAGCCACCTGGACGCTTTGCAAAACGAGGACCTAAATCAGTAAACAATTTACCGACTGCGGATTTAGAACGTAGAATATCAAATGCATGTCGACGTGATGCTACTGAATCAGTTTTACTAACTGTAATTAATGGCTCGATATATCGACGTAAATCTTTTGCCTTAGGCAAAGTTGTCTTAATCAATTCATGCTCAATCAAAGAACAACACATGTTAGAAAACATGGCCTTACGATGGCTACTTGTACGGCTAAAACTACGGCCGAATTTCGGTGACGCATAACAAAGACTCCTAAATATTACTCGCCAAGGTTAGCTGGCGGCCAATTTTCAAGTTTCATTCCAAGCGATAATGAACGTGACGCTAAAACATCCTTAATTTCGGTTAATGATTTTTTCCCAAGGTTAGGAGTTTTTAATAATTCACTTTCAGTTCTTTGAACTAAATCGCCTATGTAATGAATATTCTCAGCTTTTAAACAATTTGCTGATCGGACGGTTAATTCTAAATCATCTACAGAACGTAATAAAATAGGATCAAAATCATTACGTTCCTTATTGTCAACACGTGATTCTTCAAACTTCATGTCAACAAACGCATGAAGCTGTCTTTGCAAAATAGTAGCTGATATTCTTATTGCTTCCTCTGCATCAATAGTTCCATTAGTTTCCAACTCAATAGTTAGCTTATCCAAATCTGTTCTATTCTCAACACGAGCACTATCAACAAAATAAGCTACCTTTTTAACGGGAGAAAAACTATTATCAATTTTTAATCTGCCAACAGTTTTTCTTTCAATTTCGTCTTCATGATGCCGAATGAACGTATCTGTGTTATGAAACCCAATCCCTCTTTCTACTTTAAGGGTCATATTTAACTTACCCTTTTCATTTAAATTAGCAATGACAAGATCTGGGTTAATAATTTCCTGACCATGAGTCAGCTGAATATCACCTGCTGTTATTTGGCATGGCCCCTCTTTACTAATAGTAACTTGAGTCTCGTTTCCAACGGTTAGTTTAATTGCTACCGACTTAAGATTAAGTAATAAGTCAACAACATCTTCCTGCACACCCTCAATAGTGCTGTATTCATGTAGAACACCATCAATTGAGGCTTCAGTAATAGCACTTCCAGGCATGGATGACAATAAAATTCGTCGTAAAGCATTGCCGAGGGTGTGACCAAAACCTCGCTCCAAAGGCTCAAGAACGATTCTAGCTTTATAAGGTGATTCAGCTTGTACCTTAAGAACCTTGGGCGTCAACATTTCATTGATTTCAGTATACATTCAGCTATCTCTCCGAGCTTACTTAGAGTAAAGTTCTACAACAAGGTTTACGTTGTAGTCTGAAGATAAATCAGTTAACGTTGGAGCTGAAGAAAATGTACCTTTAAAAGAGGTAGTATCAACAGCAATCCACTCACATGGTGCTCTTTGTTCAGATAAAGCTAATGCAGCCTGGATACGTCCTTGGCCTTTAGCTTTTTGTCGAACTGATATCACATCCCCTGGACTAACCAAGTAAGAAGGAACGTTAACCACTTTATCATTTATAAGTATTGCCTTATGGGTAACAAGTTGTCTAGCTTCAGCGCGTGTACTAGCAAATCCCATACGGTAAACAACATTATCAAGACGTCTTTCTAAAAGCGCCATTAGGTTTTCACCTGTTGAGCCCTTTTGTCTTGCAGCTTTTTTATAATAATTACGGAACTGCTTTTCAAGAATTCCATATAATCTTCTGATTTTTTGCTTCTCTCTGAGCTGAATTCCATAGCTATTTAAACGCGGTTTCTTATCACCATGTTGTCCAGGCAATTTTTCTGATTTGCATTTGGACTTATGATCACGAACGCCACTTTTTAGTAATAAATCACAACCTTCTCGACGTGATAGCTTACATTTAGGACCAAGATATCTAGCCATTAATTACTCCTGAGTCTTATACACGACGTTTTTTAGGCGGCTTACAACCATTATGTGGTATGCCGGTAACATCAGTAATTTCAACAATTTTGAAATCCTGGGTTATTAATTCACGAATAGTGGACTCTCTACCAGGACCAGGACCATGAACAAATACTGCAACAGATTTCATTCCAAATTCTTTAGCAACAGCAGCAGCTCGTTCAGTTGCAACTTGTGCAGCATAGGGAGTACTCTTTCTGGAACCTCTAAATCCGGAGCCACCAGAAGTCGCCCAGCACAGAGCATTACCTTGTCTATCAGTAAAAGTAACTATAGTATTATTAAAAGAGGCATGTACGTGTACTATACCATCAGATACTACACGCTTTACCTTTTTTCGTGTTTTTTGCTGCTTTGACTTTGTTATTGCCATCTTCTATTTTCCTACATGAAAAATCAACTACTAGTGCCTTTTCTACGGCCTTTTCTGGTACGAGCATTAGTTTTCGTACGCTGCCCTCGTAAAGGTAATCCTCTTCTATGCCTTAAACCCCTGTAACAACCCAAATCCATAAGTCTTTTTATATTCATTGTAACTACACGACGAAGATCACCTTCTACAGTAATTTTTGCAATTTCTGTTCTCAGCGCCTCAAGTTGAGCATCTGTTAGTTGAGAAACTTTTGTAGAAGGTTCTATATCAACTGTTTTGCATAATTTTAATGATGTTGTTTTACCAATACCATAAATTGCTGTTAAAGCGATCACTACATGTTTGTGATCAGGTATGTTAACTCCCGCAATACGAGCCATTAATATCTCCGAACGTTATTTTGTTCTGTCGAAAGGGACAGAAGAATACTATTTTAATAAAATAAAATCAAGCAGATGTATTAATATTAACCTTGCTTTTGTTTATGTCTGGCATCCTTACAAATTACTCGTATAGTGCCACTTCTTTTAATTATTTTGCAATTGCGACAAATTCGCTTCACTGATGCTCTTACTTTCATTCCAAACTCCAAATAAAATCATAGTAGACCAGGTAATTTAGTACCTTTAAAATTAGCCTTTTTTAATAAAGAATCATATTGCTGGGTCATTAAATGAGCTTGCACTTGAGCCACAAAATCCATAATAACAACAACTATAATCAGCAATGACGTTCCACCAAAATAAAACGGAACATGCCAGGTAAACATTAAAATTTGTGGCAACAAACAAACTAGAACCAGATATAGCGCGCCTACAAGGGTTAAGCGAGTCATTACTGAATCTATATATTTTGTTGTTTGCTCCCCTGGTCTAATTCCAGGGATATACGCTCCTGATTTTTTTAAATTATCTGCTGTATCTTTTGGATTAAAAACCAATGCAGCATAAAAGAAAGCAAAGAACAATATTGCCACTGCATAAACAATCAAATATAAAGGTTGTCCAGGCGATAAAGCCATTCCAATATCAGATAACCAGCTTAGGCCCTTAGTTTGTGAAAAAAACTGCGCCAAAGTTGCTGGCAATAAAATAATACTAGACGCAAATATTGGTGGTATAACACCAGACATATTTATTTTTAAAGGCAAATGGCTTGTTTGTGCAGCATATACCTTTCTGCCTTGAGTTCTTTGTGCATAATTAACGCGGATTCGCCTTTGAGCTCGCTCCATAAATACAACAAAACCTGTAACAACCACTACCACTACAGCAATTACCACTAAAGTCAGAGCTTGCATCTGGCCTTCTTTAACTTGTTGAAGGACAGATCCAATCGCATTGGGCATACTAGAAACAATTCCCGAAAAAATAATTAATGAAATACCATTACCAACACCTTTTTCAGTAATTTGCTCTCCTAGCCACATAAGAAACATGGTACCTGTGACTAAAGTAACAACCGCTGTAAAATAAAATATAAAATCAGGTTGTAGTGCAATTTGCTGGCTAGCTAACCACCTTGCCATACCCATAGATTGAAATATAGATAGTAGCAAGGTTAAATATCTGGTGTATTGATTTATTTTCCTGCGACCAGATTCACCTTCCTTCTTGAGCTGTTCCAATTTTGGAGATACTGCAGAGAATAATTGGATTATAATTGACGCAGAAATATAAGGCATTATACCAATAGCGAAGACAGTCACCCGCGACAATGCTCCACCAGAAAACATATTAAATAAACCAAATATTGTATTTTGTTGTTCACTAAAAAAATTAGCTAATTTAGTAGGATCCAAACCTGGAACAGGAATATGAGCTCCTAATCTATACACTAAAATACCTAGTACAACAAATAATAATCTTGATTTCAATTCAGCCAATCCCCCACGTGATTGGCTTGCATTATGTTTTTGGTTTTTCATAGTCACTCTTCTATACTGCCACCTAAACCTTCAATAGCTAGACGAGCACCTTTCGTGACTCTCAAACCTTTAAGTTTAATAGCTGATGTTAGCTCACCTGATAAAATAACTTTTACCTCTTTAATTGCGTTATTAATAAGTCCAGCTTTACGTAAGACACTCAAATCAATCACGTCATCTTTTAATTTTGCAAGTTCACCTAATGTTATTTGATCAATTGTACGGCCAACTCTAGACTTGAAACCCATTTTCGGCAAGCGCCTTTGAATAGGCATTTGCCCGCCTTCAAAATTAATTTTGTGATATCCGCCAGCACGTGATTTTTGACCTTTATGACCTTTACCACATGTTTTTCCTAGGCCAGACCCAATTCCTCTTCCTACACGTCTTCTAGATGGTCTGGAACCTGGATCAGGTGATAGTGAATTTAGATTCATTATGCACTCTCCTCAACTGACAACAGGTAATTAATTGCATTAACAAGTCCACGGATTGCGGGGGTATCATTATGCACAACACTGGAATTAGTTTTACCCAATCCGAGTTGTTTGACTATAGCAGTGTGCTTTGGTTTTCTACCTATTGTACTTTTAACCAATGTAATTTTAATTTTTTTTCCCATAATTAGCCTGCCATCACTTCTTCTACTGTTTTTCCACGTTTGGCTGCCACATAGTCCGGAGTGCCAATGTGTGTTAGTGCACCAATAGTTGCTCGTACAATATTACTAGGATTAGTTGAACCAATACTTTTCGCTAGAATATTTTGTACACCTAGAACTTCCAATACTGCACGCATAGCACCACCAGCAATAATCCCAGTACCTTCACTAGCAGGCTTCATAAATACTTTAGATGCACCATAGTTCCATGTAATTTCGTGGAATATTGTAGTACCTGAAAGAGGAATATAAACCATATTTTTTTTGGCTTGATCCATTGCTTTTTGAATTGCTATTGGAACTTCTCTTGCTTTTCCTCTACCAAAACCAACTTTACCCTTTCCGTCACCTACAACCACTAGAACTGCAAATCCAAAAACCCGTCCACCTTTAACAACTTTTGCGGTACGAGTTACCGATACCAATTTTTCTTGGTATCCATCTGACTTGGGTAATTCATCGAATGACATAATCGTTCCTTAAAAATCTAATCCGGCTTCGCGTGCACCATCTGCTAGTGCTTTCACTCTGCCATGATATTTATAACCAGCTCGATCAAATGCAACCTGAGTAATACCTTCTGCTTTAGCTCGCTTACCCAATAATTGACCAACTAAATTAGCTTGTTCAATTTTGTTTTTTCCAGATAGGTTGCCTTTAAGTTCTTTATCAAGGGTGGAAGATGCTACTAGTACAACATCACCTTGTTGACCTGCTTTCACAATTTGTGAATAAATATGCATACCACTTCTATAAACAACTAACCTTGACCGTCCTGACTTACGTATCAAAGCTTTAGTTTTTAAACCACGTCTGTTTCGTGCGCATTGCTTATTCATAGTTTACACCCTATTTTTTCTTCGCTTCTTTTCGAGCAATTTGCTCTCCAGCCTTCCTAACACCTTTTCCTTTATATGGTTCAGGTGGACGAAACGCTCTAATTTCGGAAGCTGCTTGCCCAAGCCTTTGTTTATCTGCCCCTTTCAGCAAAATTGATGTATTACTGGGAGTCTCAGCAATAACACCTTCAGGCAAATCATATTCAATAGAGTGTGAATATCCAAGCGATAAACTAAGTGATTTACCTTTAGATTGTGCTCTATATCCTACGCCAATCAACTCCAAGGGTAATGTAAACCCTTCAGTTACACCATGAACCATATTTTGCACCAGGGCTCTAGCTGTTCCAGCTTGAGCCCAAGCTGTAGGCTCATTAGATGCAGGAGAAAACATTATCTTATTTGATTCTTTACTATGTTCAATATTAACCAATCGATTTATTTTTTGAGTTAATATTCCCTTTGGCCCTTTTACTGTTACCACTCCACCAGAAAATGTTACCTCAACATTTGGGGAATGAACTACTGGGGCTTTTGCTACTCTAGACATATCATTCCTCGCAAGTATTAAGCCACTTCACAAATGACTTCGCCACCAACACCTTTTAGTTTTGCTGATATATGGGTCATTATGCCTTTAGATGTAGAAAGAATTGCCACACCAAATCCAGGAATTGAAGTTAAATCTCTATAGGATTTATAAACCCTCAAGCCTGGTCGACTAATTCTTCTTATAAATTCTATAACAGGTCTTCCATGATAATATTTTAATTTTAAAGTTATAGATTTTAATCCATTCGATAATGTATCAACGAAATAATCATCGATATACCCTTCTTCCTTCAAAACCCTTGCTATCTCTTCTTTTAATTTAGAAGACACTAATGTTACTTGCTGATGCTTAGCTTGTTGCCCATTTCTTATTCTAGTTAGCATATCAGCAATTGGATCATGCATACTCACAATTTTTCTCCAATTAAATAGGTTACCAGCTTGATTTTCTACCACCAGGTATATTTCCAACCATAAGCTGTTGTCTTAAGCAAATTCTGCAAAGATTAAATTTACGATAAACTGCGTGTGGTCTTCCACATTGCTTGCATCGAGTAACATAACGAACAGGATTAGAATTAACTGGTAACTTTGCTAATTTAGCCTGACATTCCATTATAACCTGGAAATCATTAGATGATTTAATTAATCGTTTCAACTCGCTTCTACGTTCTCTATGTTTTTTTACCAGTTTTGCACGCTTTAACTCTCGCATCAGCATCGATTTTTTAGCCACAATTTCACCCTTTTATTTTCTATCTTTATCTTTCAGTGGGAGATTAAATGCTTCTAATAAAGCTTTAGCCTCTTCATTGGTTTTAGCACTTGTAGTGATACAAATATCTAATCCTCGGATTCCATCTGTTTTATCATAATCAATTTCTGGAAACACAATTTGCTCATGTATTCCCATACTATAGTTGCCAGTGCCATCAAACGATTTTGGATTTAATCCACGAAAATCCCTTACTCGAGGCAATGTAATAGATATTAATCGATCCAAGAATTCAAACATTCGCTCTCTTCTTAATGTAACCTTGCACCCGATTGGCCATCCTTCTCTGATTTTAAAACCTGCTATAGATTTTCTTGCTTTAGTAACAACTGGTTTTTGGCCGGAGATAAGAGTCATGTCTTCAACAGCATGATTCATTACTTTTTTGTCTCCCACGGCTTCACCAACACCCATATTAAGTGTTATTTTGAGAATTTTAGGAACTTCCATTACACTTGAATAGTTGAACCGTTTCATCATCATAGGGACGACATCTTTTCTATAAAATTCTTTAAGTCTCGCCATTTCAATCACCTAACTTATACACGGTCAATTATTTCATTGTTAGATTTAAAGTATCTAACTTTTTTTCTTATACCGTTATTCTCAAGATATTTAAAACCTATTTTATCAGCCTTTTTAGTAATAGGGTTGTAGTGAGCTACATTTGAAACATGTATTGGAGCTTCACGCTTAATAATTCCACCTTTATGTTCAGGCTTTTGCGGATTAGGTTTGACATGCTTTGTAATCAGATTTCCACCTTCTACAACTACAGTCTCATCAACTACTCTTAAAACTTTGCCTATATGACCTTTACTTTTACCGGCAATAATTATTACTTCATCGCCTGATTTAATACGTTTCATATCTAATCCTTCTCACAAAACCTCTGCAGCTAAAGAAATTATTTTCATAAATCTCTCTCGTAGCTCGCGAGTCACTGGGCCAAATATGCGTGTGCCTATTGGCTCATTTTGGTTATTTAAAAGAACTGCTGCATTATCATCAAATCGGATCAGAGAACCATCATCTCTTCTTACACCTTGTGAGGTTCTTACAACAACTGCTCTCATTACAGCGCCTTTTTTTACCTTGCTTCTTGGTATAGCATCTTTAACACTGACTTTAATTACATCACCTACACGGGCATACCGTCTGTGTGATCCACCAAGAACTTTAATACACATTACCTTGCGTGCTCCGCTATTATCAGCAACTTCGAGCACTGTCTGCATTTGGATCATTTTTTTCTCCAGCTCTAATTTCGACCAGAAAAAGGTTGCTGATTATATCAGGCCTTTTAGGGTTTTAAAAGTCTAACAATATAATTACTAGGAAATTACTTCGACTAATACCCAACTTTTCGTTTTAGAGAGTGGTCGTGACTCACGGATTTTTACAATATTACCAATTTGGCAAATTTGATTTTCATCATGCGCGTGCAACTTTGTTCTTCGCTTCATAATTTTTCCGTATTTAGGATGTTTCACTGTTCGCTCAATCATCACTACTATAGTTTTATCCATTTTGTCACTGACTACTTTTCCAATCATTGTTCTGGCATTTGATTCACTATTAGTAGACATTTCACTTACCTGCCTTTTCAGTCAAGATTGTTTTTACTTTTGCCACTGACTTACGCACCATAGTAATGAGATGTGTTTTATCTAGTGAGCCACTCGCTTTTTTCATTCGTAAATTAAATTGCTCTTTACGTAATGAAAGCAATTCATTTTGCAATTCTTCTATCGACATATTGCGCAATTCATCTATTTTTTTCATTACATTACCGTCCGTTCTTCAAACATCACTTTGAATGGAAGTTTTGCTTTAGCAAGATTAAATGCTTCCATAGCAAGCTCTCTACTAACCCCCTCCATTTCAAATAAAACTTTGCCTGGTTGTATTTGTGCAACCCAATACTCAACGCTTCCTTTACCTTTACCTTGTCTCACCTCAAGTGGTTTTTGTGTAATAGGTTTGTCAGGAAATACTCTAATCCAAATTTTACCGCCACGTTTTATATGTCTCGTCATAGCTCTACGTGCTGCTTCTATTTGTCTAGCAGTTAGGCGGCCACGCTCTATTGCTTTCAAACCAAATTCACCAAAACTAATTTTGCTCCCTCTAAGAGCTAAGCCTCTGTTACGGCCCTTCATTTGTTTTCGGTACTTGGTACGCTTTGGTTGTAACATAATTCTTAATCCTCACTCACTGGGCGCTTTCTGTCGATCTTTTCTTTTGCGGGAGAATCTCACCCTTAAAGATCCAGACTTTTACACCAATAATTCCGTAGGTAGTCTTAGATTCAGCAGTACCATAATCAATGTCAGCTCTAAATGTATGTAATGGTACTCGTCCTTCTCTATACCATTCACTCCTAGCAATTTCAGCACCACCTAATCTTCCACTTACACAAATTTTGATCCCTTTGGCTCCTGCTTTAAGAGCAGACGTTACGGCTCTTTTCATTGCTCGTCGGAACATTACTCTTTGTTCTAACTGTTGAGCAATTCCTTCAGCAACCAAAGTAGCATCTAACTCAGGTTTTTTTACTTCCTCTATATTTAAATGAACTGGGACACCTAAATTATCTGAAATTTCTTTGCGTAGAGTCTCAATGCCCCCACCTTTTTTACCAATAATAACTCCGGGTCTTGCTGTCAGTATAGTTACAACCGCATTATTCGCAGGTCTCTCTATAAGAATTTTACTGACTGCAGCTGCCATCAATTTCTTTTTTAAGTCATTCCTTAGTTTTATATCCTGAATTAAAAATTCAGCATACCGTTTCCCTGCGAACCACTTGGAGTTCCAATCTTTAATAATTCCAAGGCGTATACCTATTGGGTTAACTTTTTGTCCCATTGCTATTCCTCGTCAGATACTTTAATAGTAATATGGCAGGTACGTTTACAAATTCTATTTGCTCTACCCTTAGCTCTGGGACTAATACGTTTTAAAGTTGTTGCTTCATCAACGCATACCATACCTACTTTTAGATCATCAATATCAGCTCCATTATTGTTTTCAGCATTTGCAATCGCTGACTCCAATAACTTAAGCATTAATTTAGCACCCTTCTTTGGCGTAAACTTGAGAACATCAAGTGCACCAGATACTTTCATATTTCGTATCATATCGGCTACTAATCTACCCTTTTGTGCGGATAAAGGAGCGTCTTTTAACTTAGCTGTTACTTCCATCATATCCTCTTACTTGCCTTTAGCCTTTCTGTCTCCAGAATGGCCCTTGAACGTACGAGTCATGGCAAACTCACCTAATTTATGACCGACCATATTATCTGTTATAAATACAGGAACATGATCTTTACCATTATGAACCGCTATCGTTAAATCAATCATTTCTGGAATGATTGTAGAACGTCTAGACCACGTTTTAATTGGTTTCTTAGATTTTGATTCGATCGCAGCTTCTACTTTGCTGATCAAATGATGGTCAATAAATGGACCTTTTCTAATAGAACGAGCCACTTGATATCCTCTTAATTAATTATTTCTTCTTACGCCTTCTGACAATAAAGGTGTCAGTTCGCTTATTACTTCTAGTTTTATATCCCTTAGTAGGTACACCCCAAGGAGAAACTGGATGTCGACCACCTGAAGTTCGCCCTTCACCACCACCATGTGGATGGTCAACGGGGTTCATAGCAACGCCTCGAACAGTAGGCCTAATCCCTCTCCATCTTTTTGCACCAGCTTTACCTAAAGATCTTAAGTTATGTTCGCTATTGCTTACTTCTCCAATTACCGCGCGACATAAAACATGTATTTTACGCATTTCTCCAGACCTAAGTCTTAATGTTGCATAAATACCTTCTTTAGCTACGATTTGTCCACTGCATCCAGCACTTCTAAGCATTTGAGCTCCTTTACCGGGCTTCATTTCTACACAGTGGATTGTTGTACCAACAGGTATATTCTTAAGTGGTAAGCAATTGCCCACGCTGATTGGTGAATCAGCACCGCTTAAAACAGTAGCTCCAACTTCTAAATTAGCAGGAGCAATTATATATCGCTTTTCGCCATCTTGATATGATATTAAAGCAATCAAAGCAGTTCTATTGGGGTCGTATTCCAACCGTTCTACCCGACCTAATATTCCGTCCTTATTGCGCTTAAAATCAATAATTCGATATTTTTGTCGTTGTCCACCGCCAATATGTCTAACAGTGATTCTACCCTGATTGTTTCTTCCACCTGTCTTCTTTAGTTTTTCAACCAATGAGGCATGTGGCTTTCCTTTATGTATCTTATGATGTACAACTCGTATTTCACCTCGTTTACCAGGCGAAGTCGGTTTGGATTTTAATAATGCCATCTTTACCTGCCTTATTCAGTAACTGTAAAGTTAATATCTTGATCAGCGTGAAGCGTGACAAAAGCTTTTTTCCAGTCACTGCGCTTTCCACTAGTTTGTTTAAAGCGCTTTGATTTACCCCTCACATTGACAACAGATACATTTTTAACTTTAACATTAAAAATATGCTCTACAGCCGATTTAATTTCTGTTTTAGTCGCATTTTTCAGTACTTTGAAAGTGAACTGTTTAAACTTATCGGCTAAGACAGTTGCTTTTTCAGAAGTATGTGGTTCACGTAGAACCATCATCAATCTCTCAGCGTTCATTGTAACTGTTCCTCAATTTTTTTAATTGCATCTTCTGTAATAACAACTTTTTCAAATCGTAATAAAGAAACAGGATCTATAGTTGTAGCATCACAGATATCATATTCAATTAGGTTTCTTGAACCAAGATATTCGTTCTCACCTACTTCACTCATGATGATCAGTGCATTATTAATATTTAACTGATTCATCTTATTGAGAAAATCTTTAGTTTTGTGGCTCTCACATTGGAAGTCACTAACAATAACTAAGTTGTCAGTACGACAAAGTTCGGAGATTATACTACGTAATGCACGTTTGTACATTTTTTTATTAATCTTTTGTGAATAATCTCTTTTTTTAGAAGCAAATGTGACCCCACCGCTCCTCCATATTGGGCTACGAATAGTACCTGCTCTTGCGCGCCCCGTCCCCTTTTGATTCCATGGCTTTTTTCCACCTCCACTTACTTCTGAACGCGTTTTTTGTGCACTATTACCGCTTCGTGCATTATTCATAAAAGCAACAACTGCTTGATGAATCAAGCCCTCGTTATAAGCATAAGCAAAAACAGCTTCGTTTAGTTTTACTTTTGATTTTGTATCTATTGTAGTAATTTCCATCACTCACCTCTTGCTTGCTTTTTAACTGCAGGCTTTATTTCTACTCTTGCACCAGGGGCTCCAGGAATAGCTCCCTTGATGAGTAATAAATTTCTTTCAGAATCTACTTGTACTAATTCAAGACTTTGAATAGTACATCGAACATTACCCATGTGACCGGCCATTTTTTTGCCTTTAAAGACACGACCTGGAGTCTGATTTTGACCTATAGAACCTGGAACTCGATGTGATCTTGAATTACCATGCGATGCATCTTGAGTTCTAAAATTATGTCTTTTTACAGTTCCTGCAAAACCTTTACCTTTGGTTAAGCCTGACACATCCACATATTGGCCAGCAGTAAACACCTCGGCCACAGATATAGTTTGACCAAGTGTAAATGCCTCCTCTGAATCCACGCGAAATTCAACCTGCATATCACCTGCATCAATTTGTGCTTTAGCAAAATGACCAGCTATAGATTTATTCACTTTACTGGATTTTTTTGTTCCACCAGTTAATTGAACAGCTGAATAGCCATCATTTGTTGCAGTTTTTACTTGAGAAACACGATTTGGCTGAACTTCAACAACAGACACAGGCACTGAAACTCCTTCTGGTGTGAAGACACGCGTCATACCGATCTTGCGGCCTAATAAACCGATCATCATTGTAACACCTCTTTAATATCCTTTGCCTTAATAATTAATCATCAAGGCTTATCTGAACATCAACCCCGGCAGCCAAATCCAATTTCATTAATGCATCTACAGTTTTTTCAGTTGGATGAACAATAACGACCAGGCGTTTATGAGTACGTAATTCATATTGATCTCTCGCATCTTTGTTTACATGCGGCGAAGTCAATACAGTAAATTTCTCTTTTCGAATAGGCAAAGGAATTGGCCCACGGATTTGTGCGCCTGTCCTCTTTGCTGTATCAACAATTTCTCGAGTTGATAGATCAATCAACCGATGATCAAAGGATTTTAATCTTATTTTAATATTTTGATTGCTACTCATTTTTCTTACTCGATTATTTTAGCGA